>JBBQOJ010000522.1:0-3295 GCA_038330815.1 Chitinophagales bacterium
GTCATTTCAGCAAAAGTGTTGGTACTGCCAGAGGGTATAAAAACAGGGTCGTAACCGAAGCCTTGAAAGCCACGCGGTGCTGCAGTGATCTCTCCTTCACAAATTCCCTCAAATTGGGTTTCCTTCCCGTTGATGCTTAAAGAAATGATGGTTCTAAACCTGGCCGCCCGGTTTGTTTCTTCACCGAGTTTTTCCAGCAATTTATTTATATTGTCCTGGAATGATCGTTGGTCGCCTGCATAACGGGCGCTGTTTACTCCGGGTTCCCCTTTCAGCACTTTTACTTCCAGGCCGGTGTCTTCACTGAAACAATTTTTACCAGTTAACCTGGTGATGGTGCCTGATTTTTCGGCTGCATTCTCTTCCAGCGTATCAAAGGGTTCCGGGATTTCTATCTCAATGCCAGCCTCCTTAAGTGTAATGATGCTAAACCTATTTCCCAATACCAACCGCACTTCATCAACTTTGTGTTGATTGTTGGTGGAAAAAATTAAAGTGTCCATATCAAATAGAAAAAATTAGTTTGAGGCTGTTCCAAAGCCGGGTTTTTTCTTCTTTATTATCCTGGAAGGCTGATAACCCGGGTGCCGTTAAATAGGTTTGGTGATTATATTGCTGTACCTGGTAATGCGGAAAATCGATTGGTAAAGCAATCGAGGCAGCACTAACGCCAAATAACAATACCGTGGTGGCAGCCAGTTCCTTTGAAAGCACCTGGTAAGTAACCTGGCCGTTTTTATTGATGTTCAATATCGCCACATCGTTCATTGTTAACTGGCAGGCTGCCAATATCCCCAACAGGAAATTTAATTCATTATCCGGTAGATATAAATTATCATCACTGGCTACTACAATAGCCACTCCCCTGTTATTATTTCCTAATGTGATTAATTGAAGGCCAGATGAGCCGGGAACAGCATATTGTTCCGATGTTGATTCGATTAAAGAATATTTATATAATTCTGTGATGGTGATAGGCGCAAGTTGAATATCATTTAAACTCATAATTGACTCGTTACTCTCTATTTTTTTGTTTCTTTGCTGTAAAATTAAGGATTATGACAGGAGTAGCAGATTTTAATATCACAAAAACAATCAATAGCAAACTGAAGGGAATTAGCCTGGAAAATGTACCCTTTGGCAAATATTTTACCGATCACATGGTGGAAGTTGATTATGAGAAGGGAGCATGGAAAACTCCGAAGATAGTGCCCTACCAACCCTTACAACTGGATCCTTCTTTGGCCGCACTTCATTACGGGCAGGCTATTTTTGAAGGTATTAAAGCCTACAAGGATGCCGATGGGAATCCACAAATATTCAGGCCATATGATAATTTCAAACGATTTAATGTATCCGCAGAAAGGATGCAGATGCCCGTTGTTCCCGAGGAAATATTTATGGAGGGCTTACGATTACTGGTAGACCTCGAACGCGATTGGATTCCATCGCAGGCCAATCATGCCTTATACATCCGGCCATTTATGTTTAGTACAGATGAAGCGATCGGGGTGCGGCCAAGTGATAAATATAAATTTCTAATAATATTAAGCCCAACGGGGCCCTATTATGCCAACGCGATGCGGATAGCTGTAGAGGAAAAATATGTGCGTGCAGTAGAAGGCGGATATGGGTTTGCTAAAGCTGCAGGTAATTATGCCGGGTCGTTGCTGGCTTCTGCAGAGGCAAATAAAAAAGGATACGACCAGGTATTGTGGATGGATGCCTTTGAACATAAATATGTACAGGAATGCGGCACCATGAATGTATTTTTTATTATCAATAATGTCGCCATCACGCCCGGCCTTGAAAATGGCACTATCCTGGAAGGTGTAACCAGGGATAGCACCATCGTGTTGCTAAAGGACATGGGGTATAAGGTGGAAGAGCGTGATTTAAGTATTGATGAGGTGGTAGCTGCTTACAAAGCCAATGAAATAAATGAACTTTTTGGCACGGGTACCGCTGTTACCATTTCTTTAATAAAGGAATTAAGGTACAAGGACGTTGTTATGAATTTTGATGTGACGCATTGGCAAATTGCTCCCGAAGTGAAACGTAGGATGGATGCTATCAAATACGGAACGGAACCGGACATTCATGGATGGCTTTATAAAATATAGACGATTACTATTAATTAAAAAGCAACCTTGCCCGGCGGCAGCCTTACCCGCCAATACTAAACGACATTGAATTAAAAAGAGGGGTGTATTTACACCTCTTTTTTTTGCCTGGTAGCCTGTTGCCAGCAAACTGGTGAATGTACGATGCCGGGTGCAAATTTACCAACACGTGGTTTTACCCGAATATGCCTGCAATCAAATAATCTTCCTCTTTTTTCGTTACTTCCGGTAAGTGCTCGTATTCTCTAATTCCGAGGTCTCCTATTTTGAACCAAACCTATGAAGTATGCAAAAAATCTACTTTTTTGTACAATTAGCACTTTGTATTTGTACTTTCCTTCCTAAATTTTCCAACGCCCAAAGTTGCAGCACCTTAGGTGCAACAGCAGTTTCCTATGAATCACGATGTGCAGCTACGGGATCAATTAAAGTGGTTGCTACCGGAGGGTCCGGATCTTATAAATATAAAACCACAGGCCCCGTTAATTCTAATTTTACCACCAGCGATTCCTTAACCGGCTTGTCTGCCGGGGTATATACCATCACAGTAAACGACATCACCACCAATTGTACTTTTACTCTTTCGAATGTGGTGGTGGCCGGAACCTACCAGGATCCGCGATTTACGTTAGCTGGTGTAAATGTTAGTTGCGACAATGGCAATAACGGTAGCATCGCAGTTAACGGGCAACAATTTGGCCGTTCACCCTTTACCTATTCTATTGTGGCTCCATCGCCGATGGGCGTGGGAACAACCAATGCAACCGGCCTTTTTGCCAACTTAGTAGCCGGAGATTACAATATTCGAATGACAGATTCCTGCGGGGGAATTCAAACAAGAAGTATTACCATTAACAACTATACCTGGTGGATAGATAGCTATACGTTTAACAAATTTTCCTGCGATTCTGCGGGAGGTTTTATTAAGGTAATCGATAGCCGGGGAAACATTAGTACCCTTGGGGGGATACCGGGATTTTCTTATGGGATTGTCAGGAAAACCGGGGATACCATCTGGTCCAATCAACCCAATTTTAAATTTTACCTGGCGGGGACATCCGCCATACAAATACTGGCCAGGGATGGCTGCGGCCTGATCAAAAAAGGTAATACTACTTTAAAATTCAATCCAACGTTGGGAGCCAGTGTTTCCATCAGTAACAAAAGCTGTT
>JBBQOJ010000523.1:0-3284 GCA_038330815.1 Chitinophagales bacterium
AAAGGAACCATCGATAGTGTTAAGCAGCGGCAAAAAGCACTATCCGATATGAGCCTGGCGGAGATTTATTTGCAACTGGACCATGATTTTCCTGACAAAATAAAGGAAGAAAGAACAGCAGTAAAAGTGAGGGGTAACAGCAGCGGTCTTTTCTATTTAACTACCACAGATGGTGATTTTAATTTTTACAAAAACCTGGTACAACTGCCCGCCCTTACGGCCATACCAATGTTGTCACCCATCAGCAACAGCGGGTTAATTGCTTACCGGTATAAAACCATCCGTACCCGAAAAGAAAACCACCGGACCATTTACACCATCAGGGTAACCCCGTCAAAACTAGGGAACGCATTGGTTAGCGGGGAAATGGAAATTATGGACAGTGCCTGGGTAATGCTGAGTGCTTATTTTGAATTGCCCAAATTTCATCTTACCGAATACGACCATTTTTCGGTTAGCCAGCAGTTTGAATGGGTAAACGAAAAAGCCTGGTTGCCGGTGAAACAGGAATTTGTTTACCGTACCAAGGCAGGTAAATCCTCCCTAAGTGGCAGTACCATGGCCATTTACAGCGATTACCAGGTTGATACCATTTTTACTAAAAAACATTTTGGCAGCCAGGTAAGCAGCACGGCTGCAGCAGCTTACGAACGTGATAGCAGCTACTGGGAAAATATCCGTAAGGAGCCGCTCACCGAAAAGGAAGTGCAGTTCATCAATTTTAAAGACAGTGTAAAGCGGGCCACTACCACCACGGCATACCTTGATTCGGTGGATCGTTATAACAACAAAATCACCCTTAAAAAATTATTTATCGAGGGCATCGACAATCATAACTGGCGCAAGGAAAGGTTGATGATTTTTGCCTCCATCCCTGACTTATACCTACCCCTGCAATTGGGCGGTGGGCGGATTGGCTATAACTTCTACTTATTTAAAAAATACCCCGATAAAAAATCCATTACCCTTTCTGCCCGAACCAATTATGGTATCAGAAACAAAGACCTGCAGGGAGCCATATCATTTTCCAAATTGTACAATCCCTTTAGCAGGGGCGAATATTTCATCAACGTGGGTAGGGAATTTGACCAGATATTTGACGGGGATGCCTGGATCAACCAGTTAAAAAGAAGCAACATCTATTTAAAGGAAGGCATTGAAGTTGGTCATCGCGTGGAACTTTTAAACGGGCTGGTGTTGAGCAATTACCTGGAATATACCGTAAGGAAAAGTGTTGCTGATTATAAAACCAACGACAAATTGGATTCTTCCTCCCTTTTTGGTGGCCTAAGTAATAACCAGGCCATTCGTTTTGAGCCCTATACTGCTTTCTATAATAACATTGTTCTGCAATACACGCCTGGCCAAAAATATATCCGTGAGCCTAAGGAAAAAATAATTTTGGGCAGTAAGTGGCCTACATTTGGCGTGCAGTGGCGAAAGGGTATACCCGGGTTGCTAAACAGTACCATTGATTTTGACTACCTGGAATTTGGCCTCACTCAAAAACTAAAATTGGGCCTGGCAGGCGAATCGAGGTACACTTTTATCAGTGGCAGTTTTTTTAACCGTAAAGACCTTCGGCTGGTAGATTATAAATTCATGCGGCGGGGCGATCCATTGCTGTTTTCCAATCCAACCCTTAGTTACCAGGCCCTGGATTCCACTTTCCCGGTATTTAAACGATTTTATGAAGGGCACTACCTGCACCAGTTTCATGGTTCCATCATCAATAAAATCCCCCTGCTGAAAAAGCTACATTTGCTGGAAGTGGCCGGTGGCGGACTGTTGTATGTTCCGGAGCGAAATTTAAGGTATGCCGAATTATTTGTAGGGGTAGAAAAGATTATCCGGTTTTGGCGGGAGAGGTATAAGATTGGCGGCTACATTGTAACCAGCGCAGCCAACAAATTTAGTAACCCGTTGCAATTTAAAATCGGCATCGAAGTTTTTAACAAGCGAAAAAATAGTTGGTATTAAACAACACTATGCATTAGGTGATGTACTTTACCTTACGAATGGTGTCCACTTTTATTTCCCCATCCCCATACCAAAAAATCGGGAAAAGCCCTTGCCCAGGTAGCTACATCATGTCTTCCATCCTGTAATTCCACATAACGGATATCATCCGTGGTGTAGCCTTTTTTAACCAGTTCTTCAACCAGGCTGATGGTATCGTCAATAGCATCAATAATACCATTGTTATTCCTGTCGGCCGTTTCATCCTGGGTGCCCACTTCAAAAAAAAATCGCTGCCCCGGGTGATAGCTGCCTTCCCTCACCTGCCGGTGCATAATTCGGTGCAGGTTTTCATCAAAGTCTTCATCTGACTGGCACTTATCACGCCACCAGAAGGAACCACTAAAAATCCCTACCTTTTTAAACTGGCGCTGGTGGTTCCAAACAATGTCCATGGCGCTTAACCCACCCAGCGAAAAGCCTGCAAAAGATTTTTCTTTAAAAGAGAGGATGTTATAGGTGCTGCGTAAAAAAGGCAACAATTCCTCCAATACAAAATGGGTGTAGCGGGAAGCCTTAGCACCGCGGCCCTTATAATCGGGGATACGGGCTGTACCATATTCATTTTTGCGATCGGCAGAACAATGCAGGCCAACGCAAAACAAGGGCTGTATCAATTGATGCCTGTACAGGTCGTCCAGGATATGTTGAAACTGCATGGTAACCAGGTCCTGCCCATCGTTAATCAACAACAATTCAGGATGCGCCTTATTGTAGGTTATTGGTGGCAGGTAGCAGTCTACCTTTACCTCCCGGTTTAAGTGTACCGAAAAAATTACATGATGTTCAACCAGGTCAAGTGCGCTTTTTGCAGGATGCATATTTTCAAAATTAAGCAAACCCGCTGAAAGCAAACCAGCTAAAGCCATTCAAAACCGAAGATGGGAATTGGGTGCCTGTTGAAATAGGGAACCAGGTTACCAGGAAACCCAACATAAGGACTGGTCATAAGCCAGTAGTAAAAGCCCCGCCTATAAACAAAACAGGCCGCGGCAACTACCTATTGTTGCAGCGGAAAACTTGCTTTGCATGGATAGAAAATTGGGAAAGTAATTATTGCTCCTCCTTCAACGTATGAATGTCATCCAGCATCTGGTGCATTTCCAGGCTCAGTGTACCATTATAAATACCCCTGATCCGCCTGGTTTTGTCGACCAAAACAAAATGTTCCGTATGTAGAAATTCGGTGCTGTCTTTACTAAAACCAATCTCCTCCTCCGCAAAATAAGATTGCCTGGCCAGGGTATAATGGCAGTTTTTGTACC
>JBBQOJ010000524.1:0-3279 GCA_038330815.1 Chitinophagales bacterium
CTTATTTTGGCTGGTGCTGAAAACAGTAGCCATTGCCAATACGCGTCATGTGATGACAACGGGTACCCGCTTTTGTTACCCCTTTACATCGCACGGTGGTAGCTTCGCCAGTTGGCTTCGATTTTTCAGTGCCCGGCAAAGGAAGGTGATTTTGCGGATGGCAAATTTTGCAGGGCTCAAGTCCGGTTTCCTTTGCCTGTTGTACGGTTAATTCAGCCGACACATTTTTAACCATACTGCAGGAGGCAAGGTGGTACTTTTTGCCGGAAGGTGTTTTAAACACTGTTTGTCCTGCTGAATGTAAGGAAAGCAGGAACAGGAGAATTGAGAAAATTATTTTATTAAAGGCCATCGGTAATGATAAAAATAGCAATTGTATCCTTAATGGCCTCCGGCGGTTACCGCGCTCGCTGATTGACTCCATAATAAAAGCCGCACCCGGTAAAGGATGCGGCTGGTAGTGGCTGCTTTGTGTGCAACGTTATTGTTTCCCTGTATCCGGTAACCTGGTTACTTTTGTAAAATTGATATATTGGTAACTGCCCAATAAGGTGCGATCCATTACCAGTTGGTAAGTGCCGCCCTGGTAGGTGGCAGTGGTGGTTATTTGGTCGTTTTTTGCCACGACCTTAGCCGGGTTTCCGGGGTTAACCAATAATTCCTGCATTATCCTGCCATCCATGGAGGCGGGTTGCGCCAGCCCGTGAAGATGCAGGAGGGTAGGAACAATGTCAACATTGGAAGTAGGCAATTCGCTTTGAAGGGAAGGTTTAAAACCGGGGCCCGCTGCCAGTAATTCAATGTGCACCTCGTACGGACTTAAAGTACCATGGCCGGCAACCCCACCGGAATAACTGGCACCCGCATAGCCGGCCGAATTGATGCGATCGTCCCAGTTCATGTCTGCTAAAATATCTGCAGACCGTTCATGATTCCAGTGGATGGATTCAAAAGACAGGGTGCCCTTTACCGATCCTTTTAGCCCACCCTTTTTAGCTGCTTTGGTAAAAAGGGCGCCCACCCAGTCCTGCGCGTGCAACAAGTTAACGATCTGTTGAATTTTTATTTTGTCGTGATTTTTTACATAGATAGCACCTCCGGCCAATACCACATCATCAGAATCTTTGTCTTTTTTTAAGCCCTGGCTGATGAGCAGGTTCCCCAGGCTTTCTTTGCCCACATGGGTTACAAATCCATGATCGGTGGAGATGATGATGTTGAATTTATTGGCCAGCCCTTGTTCTTCCAGGTATTTTACAATTCTTCCAAATTGTTCATCCACCGATTTGATGGCAGCTACCGCGGCGGGTGAGCCAATGCCATCGCTGTGTGCCGAACCATCGGGGTCGGAAAACCAGATGGCGCTTACCAGGGGGCCATCGGACTTTAATCCATAGTGCATCAATGCATTGGTAATCCATTGGTGACGGGCTATATTCGGTTTGGCGGCCGGTGGTATGGGGCCTACCTTTTCAATAATATCCGGTTTCATGGATTCAGGCAGAATCATGGCGGGGTTGATGATGGCGCCGCTCACGGTATGATTTTGCATCATGGCCTGCCCGGTGGTGCCCGAACTGAATACCATCATTTCCTTACCGGCTTTTTTTAAAATTTCACCCAGCGAGATAGCGGTTAACAGTTGGCCGTTAAGGGCCTTGCTGATGTTGTTCAGTTCTTCTGCGTTGCCTGTATTCAGACTACTATTTTTGCTAACTTCCGGAAAAAAAACACTGTTACCCAACAGGCCATGCGTGCCGGGATAAGCGCCGGTGGCATAGGAAGTAGCGTTTACCCGGGTAACCGTTGGAAACACGCTGTGGTGTTGTTTGCCAATGGCAGCCCGTTGTTTAAATTGATAAAGATGCGGCATGCCACCGGCCGTAATGTAATCGGGACGAAGGCCATCAAAAAATACGATGAGGGTATGGAGGCTGTCTGCTGATTGTTGTTGGGAGCGGGCAGGCAGGATGGCTGTTACCAATAAAATGGCGGCGATCATTAGGCGCTTTGTTATGTGTTGAGAGGTCATGTGTTCGATATTTTTAAAGAATGATAAAAGTGTGCATTGTATTTTATAGAATGGTTTGATTGCACCTGATCAGGGATGCTGTGCAGAAATAATTAACTGTCAGGCACCCGGACAGGAGACCGGCGCCAGAAAAGAGCGCTTCCTTTGCGGTAGTCCTATCCTGTGGCTTTCCCTCCTACCGCTGGACTCCTGTCCTGTGCCTAACCGTTAGTTCTTCCTTTTCGCGGAACGCTGTGCTGAAAAAATCACAATAAGGCACCGGACAGGAGACCGGCGCCAGAAAAAGAGCGCTTCATCCTCTTCTCAGTAACGGCTCTCAACGAGCTTAAGAACAGCCGAGGACGTTGCGTGTACCCAGATTACTCTTTGCTTTTATTGAAATCCACCTCTTCCATGTTTATAAAGTTGGTAACAGGGTAAATGCCTTGTACACCTGAGTTTTGTGACTCCAAAGAAAAGCGCTTCGTTTATCCATTACCTATCGCTACTTAGTACGCAACGTCCCTGGCCAACACACAAGGCCAGGTAGGATACGTTGCTGGGAAGTCCAATGCCCGGAGGTAGTTAAAAGTTGCATTGACTTTACGATTAGAGCACCTATGCTTCCCGTTGCTGCTACCGTACAAGTGAGTGACACAACCATGTTGCCCATTGGTACATAGATGGTAAAAAAACTTACTTATCCCACCACACTTTGGTATCGCTGTTATCGCCCCCCATGGCGGCCTGCGCAGCTGCCAGGTTTTCTGCGTTCAAGGATTGAAGGTAGCCAGGGTAGGGAACGCGGAAGGGAAATTTATTTTCAACCGGTATGCCATTTCCCCGCGGGAGTACAGGAAAACCGGTTCTTCTTTTTTCGAACCACGATTGGTAGTCAACAAAAAAGTAGGCGTAATATTTTTGTAATATGATGCGTTCGAGTTGCGCTGTTTCCGGTGCAGTGGCATCGTATGCAACACCGGGCTGGGTAAAATACCCCGCCGGTACTGTAACGCCCCATTGCACCATGGAGGCAGTAATGCCGGCTTCATAATGCTGTCGCGCAGTTTTGCCGGTGGCGAATCCCCGGAGGGCCAACTCTGCTTTTATAAATTCCACCTCTGCATAGGTCATCATCACTCCCAACTGGGGCAACGTTCTCATTACATCGTTGTAACTGGAATTGGCGCCCACCTGGTATTCGGTGGTTGTTGGATAACCGCTTTCAATCCCCTGGTACACATTGATGCCACCTACCGCTACCTGCC
>JBBQOJ010000525.1:0-3269 GCA_038330815.1 Chitinophagales bacterium
AGCGGCCGGTGTTACTATCACCCGCATGGACAATCCGTTTTACCAGGAAAGATTAATGGAGGTGATTGATATCCTGTCGGTACAGCGATAAAGCGAAGCTGCTTTTGTAATATTTATTTAGTGCTACTCTAATAAACTTGCAAATATTAAAAATTGAAGAGCCAGCAGATCGGTCCCTATTGTACCCACGAAATAAATTTCGGGATTACAAAATAGGTCGAGCCTGCAGCTTTTACTTTGTCAAAGTAGCATTAACCAAAGTATTCAAACAAATACCCATCCTGGTTTTCGCTTGATAAACCCGAAGGGATTAATTGTTTATAGAAAATGTACGTTCGGTGTGTTCGACCGCAAAGGGGTCGTATTTATTGCGTTAAATTTTAATGCTAAAAACATTCAACCCTTTCAGAGTCCTTAATGCTACTTTGACAAAATCGGTCAAGCTTACAGCTTTTACTTTATCAAAGTAGCATTAGAAGTTAATAGTATTGGCTACATTTAAGCAAAATTTCCGATTACCTTTTTTACGCTACCAATGGGCGAAGCAACTATCTATCATCCGGGCCAATCTGTAGTGATTCACTCCGTACTGTATTTTTATGGCGACGCAGCCAATGATGAACTGGCAAGGCAAATCGCGGCCGACATCAACCAGCACTGGAATGCGGCCAAAGGAAAAGTTACCCTGCGTAGTAAAGTATATACGGTAGTTTTCGATGTACAGGGCTACCATCACAAAATGCTTACGCCAGGGATAGTGATGGAGAATACCAATCCACGCTACAACTTTTTCAGGATAGAAGCCTATGCCAGCACCGATGTGTCTTTTGTGGATGGGGTGGGTTCAAACACGGGTTATTTTAAACTGCATAATCTATTAAATACTTCCACCACCGCGGCCCATGAGTATGGCCATACCCTTGGCCTGCATCATCCTAAAATATTGGATATAAGGGGCAAGGGCCAGCCAGGCATTATGTACCCGCGTGGTACCATAGTAGATGCTGCCTACCAGTACAGCCCAACTGCCGCGCCCCTTGCACCTGGAGGTACCATCAACCCATTTTTGCGTAAAGTATTGCAGCAGGATATTGACGACCTGAAATTATCAAAGCTGGCGTATGATTACCGGGGTACCGCTGTGATGGGCAATTTTACTTCGCTGTGGCACGAAAGACATTTGCCTCCACTTACCACTTAAATTATTTTTGCCTCCCATAAACTATAAAATCCTTTATCTTCAAAGCCTAAATATGTCCAATTATTATGTCAATACTTTCCTTAGATAATATCCGAAAAGATTACGGGCGGGTGCAGGCCCTAAAAGGGGTCAGTTTCGAAGTGCCAAGGGGAACCGTCTTCGGGATACTCGGGCCTAACGGTAGCGGTAAAACGACGATGTTAGGTATCATCACCGATATATTGAGACCCACGGCCGGCAGTTATAAACTATTTGATGAAGTGCCTAATGAAACGCACCGCAGGCAAATGGGTACTTTTTTAGAAACACCTAATTTTTATCATTACCTGTCGGCGGAGAAAAACCTTAAAATAGCCGCTGCCATCAAGGGGCATGGTGAAGAAGATATTCCCAAAGTGCTGGAAATGGTAAATCTTACCCAACGCAAAACCTCCAGGTTCAGTACCTACTCCCTTGGTATGAAACAGCGGCTTGCCATTGCTTCCTGCCTGTTGGGCAACCCCGAAGTATTAATTTTAGATGAACCCACCAATGGCCTCGACCCGGTAGGAATTGCAGAAATCAGGGAGTTGATTAAGCGGTTGTACCAGGAGGGTAAAACAATCATTATGGCAAGTCACTTGCTTGATGAAGTGGAGAAAGTATGTACCCATGTGGCCATTTTGAAAAAGGGCGACCTTGTGGCAACCGGTCCGGTGAATGAAATACTCACCACAGAAGATATTGTTGAAATCGGGGCAGCCAATCTCCCCGGACTGCAGGTGATAGTCAAAAATTTAAATGGCTATAGCCAGTTAAAGGAGCAGGGCAATTTGCTGCAACTGTATTATCCAACCGGCACTGCCAACCTGGAGGCCGTTAACCAGCACTGCTTCAACAACGGCATTACCTTAAACTATCTCCAGCTAAAGAAAAAAAGCCTGGAGGCAAAATTCATGGAACTAACCAACTAATTATAAATATCAGGCAATGGGAAAACTATTATCAATCGAATGGTTAAAAATAAAGGGATACAATGCGTTCATTATACTCAGCAGTTTTTTTGCACTGGGGGTCATTACCGTCAATTATATTGTATTCCTGGTAAATAAAAACATCGTTAGCCAGGCAGGCGCAGCAGCAATGATGGGAAACTTTTCTCCCTATAATTTTGATAAAACCTGGCAAACTACCAGCTATGCATCGGGCTGGTTGCTGTTGTTGCCCGCATTATTATTAATCATTCTTGTTACCAATGAATTTACTTTTAGAACCCACCGGCAAAACATCATCGATGGCTGGTCGCGCCACCAGTTTATACAGGTAAAAATAGTAATGGCCCTGATCGCAGCATTGATTTCCACCTTGCTGGTGTTTATAACGGCGCTAAGTTTTGGCTTTGCTTCCGGCTCAACTTTTTCTACCTATGGCATTGATCATGTAGGTTACTTTTTTTTAAAGGCGCTTTCCTATAACATGATTGCTGTATTGATCAGTGTATTAATCCGGCGAACCGGGTTTGCCATTGGCGTATTCTTTATTTATATGGGCCTCGAAAATTTTATTTCGCAGCTGTTGGATGTATGGAGCATTAAAATCAGGAAGGACCATGACATTGACCTTGGAACGATGGGCGATTATCTCCCGATGAATTCCGCAGACGGTTTATTAACCTTTCCGGAAAACCCCTTAAAATCATTATCCAAGGGCATCTTACCTACCGAATATACCTGGGTGGTACTAGGCCTTGCCGTTGCTTACCTGGTGCTTTTTTACTGGTGGAGCCATAACCGGCTTTCTAAAACAGATTTATGAGGTAGCGGGGTTACACAGCTGGTGTAAAGCGGCTTCGATGGTAGGATAACCATAAGTGAAGCCCGTAAGCCGTACTTTATCATTGCTAACGGTGGTGCTCTTAAGCACTTCCACGCTGCTTTCCCCCATCATTAATTTTAAAACAAAGGGTGGCACATGCAAGGGTATGTAAAACCGGCCCTTCAACTGCCTGGCCAATGCCAGGGTAAGTTGCTTATTACTTACCGGGTTGGGTGCTACCGCGTTGTAACTTCCCTGCCATTCCCCGTTTTCC
>JBBQOJ010000526.1:0-3268 GCA_038330815.1 Chitinophagales bacterium
ATATGGGCTTTCACGAAGAAGATCAGATGATTGGTAAAAAAGTTGACTACGTTTTTATTGGTAGTTGTACCAATGGCCGCATTGAAGATTTCAGGGCCTTCGCTTCTATTGTAAAGGGCCGTAAAAAAGCCGAACACGTTACGGCCTGGGTAGTTCCTGGTTCGCACATCGTGGAGCAACAAATTAAGGAAGAAGGAATTTTAGATATACTTACGGAAGCTGGTTTTCTGTTAAGGCAACCGGGCTGTTCCGCCTGCCTGGCCATGAACGACGACAAAATCCCAGCAGGAAAATATGCAGTAAGTACCAGCAACAGGAACTTTGAAGGGCGACAGGGACCAGGTAGCCGTACCTTGTTGGCCAGTCCGCTGGTGGCTGCCGCTGCAGCGGTTACAGGGTATGTTACAGATCCCCGCGAACTGATGGCCGGGGAGGAATAATAAGGTTTAGACAGCAGTGGGCCTACGGCTGGTGCGCCGGTCGAAATTGCCAGTAAAACTTGTTAAACATGCTGGTGCTGCTGATAGCTTAGTTTTCTGTTTGTTATAACCTATTGCCTGCCATCGGGTGGCTATCTTTCAAAGGCCAACAATATATAATGTAGTCAACAATCATCCTTAATTATTTACCACCAACCATTACAATTTTATGGCTTACGATAAATTTATTGAATTAACCAGTACGGCTGTTCCCTTACCCATCGAAAATGTAGATACTGACCAGATCATCCCGGCGCGGTTTTTAAAAGCTACCAAACGCGAGGGATTTGGCGATAATCTATTCAGGGATTGGCGCTACAATGGGGATGATACACCCAAAACGGAGTTTGTATTAAACAATCCCATGTATGACGGAAAGATATTGGTAGCAGGTACTAATTTTGGTAGTGGCAGCAGCCGTGAACACGCCGCCTGGGCCATTTATGATTATGGATTTCGTTGCGTGGTTTCTAGTTTTTTCGCCGACATTTTTAAGAACAATGCCATTAATATGGGGATATTACCGGTACAGGTGAGCCCTGAATTCCTGGATAAAATTTTTACGGCGATTGAAAACAATCCAACAGTGGAACTGGCCGTGAGTTTACCCGAACAAAGCATCACTATTTTATCTACCGGTGAAAAGGAATCCTTTGCCATTAATGGATATAAGAAGCATAACCTGTTAAACGGGTTCGACGATATTGATTATTTACAGGCCATGAAGCAGGAGATTACTGCATTTGCGACTACCCATGCCATTTAGCCATCTAAAGGTTCGATTCTAAACGTTTTTATTCATTCAACTGCCTTCACCGGCCAATACCATTGACTACTAACACACGCTATATCGAGATCATGGATACCACCCTGCGGGATGGTGAACAAACCAGCGGCGTATCTTTTTCTGCTTCCGAAAAATTAAGTATTGCGCAGTTATTATTAACCGAGGTGAAGGTAGACCGGATAGAAATCGCTTCGGCCCGGGTATCGGAAGGCGAGTTCCAGGCAGTAAAAAAAGTAACCGACTGGGCAAGGGCCAATGGCTTTATCCACCAGGTAGAAGTGTTAACCTTTGTGGATGGCGACGTGTCGGTTAACTGGATGCTGGAAGCTGGAGCCGAAGTGATGAATTTATTAACGAAGGGGTCGCTCAATCACCTTACCCACCAATTAAAAAAAACACCGGAAGAACATTTTGCAGAAATTGCCAGGGTGATAGCATTGGCCAATCAAAAGGGCTTACAGTGCAATATCTACCTGGAAGACTGGAGCAATGGCATGCGCAATTCAAAGGAATATGTATTACAGTACCTCGATTTTTTGCAACACCAGCCAATAAAGCGGGTACTGCTGCCCGATACGTTGGGGGTGCTCATCCCCAACGAAACTTTCCGCTATGTTAGTGAACTGGTAGCGCGTTACCCCCACCTGCATTTCGATTTTCATGCACACAATGATTATGATTTAAGTATTGCCAACGTGCTGGAAGCAGTTAAAGCCGGCGCACATGGTATTCACCTAACGGTGAATGGGATGGGGGAGCGGGCCGGTAATGCACCGCTGGCGAGCGCCATCGCGGTACTGAATGATTTTTTGCCCGAAGTAACCACGCATGTGGCAGAACAGTCCCTGTACAAAATAAGCAAACTGGTAGAGGCTTTTTCGGGCTTCCGGATAGCTGCCAACAAACCGGTGGTGGGCGAAAATGTATTTACACAAACAGCCGGTATACATGCAGATGGGGATAAGAAGAATAACCTTTACTATAACGACCTGATGCCCGAACGTTTCGGGCGCCAACGAAAATATGCGCTGGGCAAAACCAGTGGTAAGGCTAATATTGATAATAATTTAAGGCAGTTGGGTATCCAGTTATCAGAAGATGATTTGAAGAAAGTTACGCAACGCGTAATTGCCCTGGGCGATCGAAAGGAGACGGTAACACAGGCCGATTTACCCTATATTATTTCCGACATATTGGATAGCAATAGTATTGAGCAAAAAGTTGAAATAAAGAATTATGTGCTCACCCATTCAAAAATGTTAAAGCCCTCCGTAACACTTGAAATCTGCATCAACGGGGAAACTTTTGAAGAACATGCGCAGGGAGATGGGCAGTATGACGCTTTTGTAAATGCACTCAACAAAGTGTACCGTCAAAAGAAAAGCGCATTACCGTTGCTGGTAGACTATACAGTACGCATCCCTCCAGGCGGAAAATCTGATGCCCTCTGTGAAACCATTATTACCTGGATGCTAAACGGCCGCGAATTTAAAACCCGGGGCCTGGATAGCGACCAGACCGTAGCCGCTATTAAGGCAACAGAAAAAATGCTGAATATCATCTAACAAACCTATTTATCCCTTCTAACAAATTAACAAGTAACATGGCAAAAAAGCATATCCTTATTGTTCCCGGCGATGGCATCGGGCAGGAAGTAACCGCGGTTGGTAAAAAGGTATTGGATAAAATCGCAGCTCGTTTCAATCACCAGTTTAGTTATGATGAAGCGCTGATCGGCCATGTGGCGATTGAAGCAACGGGTGAACCCTTGCCACCTGAATCGCTGGAGAAAATGCGGCAGTCCGATGCGGTGTTGTTTGGTGCAGTTGGGCATCCAAAATACGACAATGACCCCTCTGCAAAAGTTCGTCCCGAACAAGGATTGCTGAAAATGAGAAAGGAACTTGGACTGTATGCTAACCTGCGCCCGATAAAATTATTTGATGAACTGCTAAGCGCTTCCAGCATTAAACCCGAGATATTAAAGGGCGCAGATATTTTG
>JBBQOJ010000527.1:0-3267 GCA_038330815.1 Chitinophagales bacterium
CGAGCGAGTTTAATTTTGAAGTTGAATTTATTGGGGTAGAAGATGCGGCAGAACTGGAAGAAGATGATACAGAGGAAAATGAAGAAGATCAAAAGCCAAGAGCGCCTATTGTTACCATCATGGGTCACGTAGATCATGGTAAAACCTCCTTGCTTGATTATATACGCAATACCAATGTAATTGCAGGTGAAGCGGGTGGAATTACCCAGCATATCGGCGCTTACGAGGTTACCCTGACAGATGGCCGCGGAATCACCTTCCTGGATACACCTGGTCACGAGGCCTTTACTGCGATGAGGGCGCGTGGTGCCAAGGTAACGGATATTGCCGTAATTGTGGTTGCAGCGGATGATGCTGTGATGCCGCAAACCAAGGAGGCCATCTCGCATGCGCAGGCAGCCAATGTGCCAATGATATTTGCCATTAACAAAATTGACCGTGATGGCGCCAATCCGGAAAAAATCAAGGAGCAACTTGCTTCTATGAACATATTGGTAGAAAGTTGGGGCGGTAAATTCCAAAGCCAGGAAATAAGTGCCAAGCAAGGGTTAAATATTGACCTGCTGATGGAAAAAATCTTGTTGGAAGCGGATATCCTGGAACTAAAGGCCAATCCTGAAAAGGTAGCCAACGGAACCGTCATTGAAGCTACCCTTGATAAGGGCCGTGGTTATGTTGCCACCATTCTTGTACAAAACGGCACCTTAAAACTGGGCGATATGATTGTATCAGGCCAACATTTTGGAAAGGTAAAGGCCATGTACAATGAACGAAACCAACGAAGTGAAAAAGCGCCGCCTTCTACGCCGGTATTAATACTCGGATTGAACGGTGCACCACAGGCGGGTGAAACCTTTAAGGTATATGCAGATGAAAGCGAAGCAAGGGAAAAAGCTTACCAACGTGGACAGATTTTGAGAGAACAGGGTATGCGGGCCAAAAAACATATTACACTGGATGAAATTGGCCGCAGGTTAGCATTGGGCAACTTTAAAGAACTGAATGTAATTATTAAGGGTGACGTGGATGGCTCTGTAGAAGCCTTGAGTGATTCATTACAGAAATTAAGCACGGAAGAAATTGTTGTGAAAGTGATTCATAAAGCGGTGGGCGCCATCACTGAAAGTGATGTTACCCTCGCCAATGCATCGGATGCCATTATCATTGGGTTTAATGTTCGACCTTCCATACAGGCAGCAAGGTTGGCAGAGGCTGAATCTATCCAGATAAAACTTTACTCCATTATCTACAACGCGATTGAGGAAATCCGGAGTGCGATGGAAGGTATGTTGGAACCTGCAGTTGAAGAGAAGATTTTGGCTAATGTGGAAATAAAAGAAATGTACAAATTTGATAAGGCTACAGTGGCAGGTTGTATTGTAATTGAAGGTAAAATTGCCCGTAATAACCGGATTAGGTTGGTAAGGGATGGCATTGTAATATTTACCGGTGAATTGGGTAGTTTGAAACGGTACAAAGATGATGTGAAAGAGGTGGCCAATAATATGGAGTGCGGACTTACCATTAAAAATTACGCAAATATCCAGGTGGGTGATATCGTGGAAGCCTTTGAAGAAGTAGAGGTTAAGCGGACATTGTAAGGGGCAATTAGCAGTATTGCAAAATCCTATAAATTAGCGGGAACAATGATTTGCAGGTGCACAAACATTTGTTAAACCTATTGAATAAAGGGCTATTGATATAATAGCTCTTTATTTTTGAAAGACTTTCAGGTAACGGTTTACATGGTAGGTTTTACCACATTCATTGTTTTATTTTTTCAATTTTATTTATGAACAAGCAACTTATTTTATGGCTATTTGCCAATACCATCCTGGTGGTTGGCGTATTTGCCCAACCCAAAAAGATGGTGGCAGATAAAATTATCGCCGTAGTTGGGGATAAAATTGTTTTAAAAAGTGATATCGACAACAGTGTGGCGGATATGGAACGCCAGGGAATGGAGGTGCCCTCCAATGCGAGGTGCTTAACGCTGGAGCAGGCAATGGGTGTTAAAGCCCTTGTGCTACAGGCCGAAAAAGATTCTCTGCCCATAACAGAAGAAGAAGTGGCAGCCGATATCGATAACCAAATCCGCTACTTTATAGGCGCCTATGGTTCAAAAGAAAAACTGGAAGAAATTTCCGGCAAAACGGTTTACCAGTTAAAAGAAGATTTTAAAGAAGGGTTTAGAGATCGGAAACTGGCGGGTGCCATGAGAAATAAAATTGTGGAGGGCGTGCGCATCACTCCCAATGAAGTGAATCAATATTTCGACAAATTGCCGAAAGATAGCCTGCCATTTTACGAAAGTGAAATAGAAATAGGGCAAATCATTCGTTATCCAAAGCCCAGCAGGGATGCGGAGGAATATAGCCTGGACCAGTTAAAGGAGTTCAAGGTTCAGCTGGAGAGTGGCAGAAAGGACATGAAAACCATTGCAGCTCTTTATTCTGACGATCCCGGCAGTAAGGACAATGCCGGCCAGTATGATTTAAACAGGAATGAAAAGCAATGGGACCCTATTTTTATTGCAAAAGCTTTTTCACTAAAAGAAGGCCAGATTTCAGCCCCCTTTAAAACCAGGTTTGGTTATCATATAGTGCAAATGATTAGTCGTGCCGGTGATGATGCAACGGTTCGGCACATTTTGAAGATACCGCAGGTCACCAAAACCGAATTGGATGAGGGCAAGGAAAAACTGGACAGTGTGCGTTCAAAACTAATTGCGGGTATCTTACAGTTTGGGGAAGCGGTTAATAAATTCAGCGAGGATGAAAACAGTAAGTTTACCGGGGGCAGAAAGACAAATGCGGAAGGTGGTACCAATATTACCCTCGATCAATTGGATAAAGAAATGGTGGTGATGATGAGAGACCTGAAGTTAGGGCAGTACTCTCAACCTACAGAGTTTACAGATGAAAAAGGAAAAAAAGGTGTTCGGATTGTTTACCTGATGAGCCGCACGGAACCACATCGTGAAAATCTCAGGGATGATTACAATAAAATTGCCTTGCGTGCACTGGAGGAGAAGAAAGGAGAGGCGCTGGAAAATTGGTTTAATCAAAAAATTTCTACCTATTATATCATGGTTGACAATGAATATAAAGATTGTGAAGAAATGAAAAAATGGTCAACCTCCACCAATGCAACCGCGGCCGTAAAATAGCAGGGTAAGCATATTTAATTGAAAGCGTTCTGATAGTAATCGGAACGCTTTACTTTTGTAGGGAACTGGCCGGCCAGGGGTCGGTAGTCATCGGTATA
>JBBQOJ010000528.1:0-3265 GCA_038330815.1 Chitinophagales bacterium
GGAAAACGGCCAATTTCCCCTGAATGAAAATGTACATATAAACGACACCCTTACAATCATTATTCAACAACTGGGTGATCATCTAGATGACAAACGCCTGTCCCTTAAATTGCAACTGGAGGAAAAGTTGGCGGTTAATGCTAATTCCAGCCTGGTTGAAATACTGTTTTCTAACCTTTTATTAAATACCATCCGGCATACCCCTGTGGAAGGTTGTATCCATGTGTTACTTACTTCCCAACTGGTATCTTTTTCCAATTCCGGCGCAGTAAGTCTTCAAAGCTCCCACCTTTTTAAAAGGTTTAGTAATGTAAATAAGGCTTCAGCTGGCAGTGGACTAGGCCTGGCGATTGTTAAAGAGATCTGTCACCATTTTAATTGGGCCATTAGTTACCAATTCGAGGAAGGCATGCACTATTTTATTATCCGTTTCCAAAATTCAAATTGCATTCCAAATTGATTACCAATTTTGGAAATCCTTGGGATAAGAAATCGTTTTTGTCAATTAATTATCGGTTCTACTATTGCAGGTTAGTACCGTCTTTCCCGGATGTGTATCACACATAATAATTTTTCTATAACGCCTGTTTTTTTTCAATTTTTTAACCATCCACGCTGGATTTATTTATTATGGGTTTTGCCAGCGGTTTGTACCGCGCAGATAAAAGCAGTTACGCTCTGAGGCCCGGCAAAAAATGTCTTGTGGTTAGGAATGGTTATAATTATAAGTTTTAACATGGTGGCCATCAATAATAATAGCGAATGATAATCTGTCCGTTATTTTACCAACGCCAGGGCAAATTCCAGTTGTTGCTCCATGGTAAGCTGGCTATTGTCGAGGGTGATAGCATCTTCCGCCTTCCGCAGCGGGCTCACTTCGCGGTGAGAGTCAATATAGTCGCGCGTTTCAAGATTATTTTTTACTTCCTCCAGGGTGATGTTGGGGTTTTTCTCAAACAATTCCCGGTACCTTCGCTCCACCCTTACTGCACTGTCTGCAGTCATAAATATTTTTAATTCCGCATCAGGAAAAACTGTGGTTCCAATATCCCGGCCATCCATTACGATGCCCTTTTTGGTGCCCATCTGTTGTTGCTGCGCTACCGCAAATGACCTTACCTCGCGGATGGCGGCCACATCACTTACTTTCTCTGCAATCACCAGGTCGCGGATAAGGTATTCAATATTTTCGTCGTTCAGGTATATTTCAGATTGTTGGGATTTGAGGTTGAAATGAAATTCAATATTAATGTTAGTGAGGGCGGCAATTACTTCATTGGTATCTGTCCAGTCAATATGATTTCTTAAAAAATAGAGGGTGATGGCGCGGTACATGGCGCCACTATCAATGTAAACATAACCCAGCTTTTTTGCCATCTGTTTTGCAAGCGTACTTTTACCGCAGGCCGACCAACCATCAATCGTAATAATTTTCTTTTTCATTTCCGCAAAAATCATTTAAAATATTCATCCTTCAAAGTAAATGATAGTGATTCTTACCGCGCTTTCTGTATTGATGCAATTCGCCTGGCCTATGTAACAGTATTATTCGTGCGTATCAGTAAGTACTGATTAAAAAAATGATTTTTAATTTCCGGTGATAATTTTACGGGTAGGCTGGTTTAATATGGCCATAGGAGGTAAGCAGGAAAGAACAGCGGCTGGATATCCGGCAAGCCACCTACGCAGGTAAAGGTTTTTTAACAACCCGGCCGGGCATAAAAAAGCCACCCTGTTAAAAGGTGGCTGTTATAATATCGGCTAAGATTTATGCTTTGGAGGATGCTTCTTCTTCCTGCCCGGCTGTTTTTAAAGTAAAGAGTATCCGCTCTTTCTTTTCGTCCAGGTCGGCAATAAGGGTATCCCCTTCCTTTACCTGCATGTTCAGTATTTCCTCCGCCAGCGGGTCTTCCAGGTATTTTTGGATGGCCCTGTGTAACGGCCTTGCACCAAATTGAACATCATACCCTTTATCCGCGATAAAATCTTTTGCTTCGGCCGTTAACTCCATCGCAAATCCAAGGTTCACCAGGCGTTTCATTACACCCTTCATCAGGATATCAATAATTTCAAAGATGTTTTCCCTGTTGAGTGAATTGAATATAATTACATCATCAATCCTGTTGAGGAACTCGGGACTAAAAGTGCGCTTCAACGCCTTTTCAATAACCGCCTTATTGTTTTCATCTGCATTCTGCACACGGGAGGCGGTGGCAAAACCAACCCCTTCACCAAAATCTTTTAACTGGCGGGCACCTATGTTGGAAGTCATAATGATAACGGTATTTTTAAAATCTATCTTTCTACCCATACCATCTGTTAACTGACCATCATCCAATACCTGCAATAAAATATTATAGATATCCGGGTGTGCTTTTTCAATTTCATCCAGGAGGATAACGCTATACGGTTTGCGTCTAACCCTTTCTGTTAGCTGGCCACCTTCCTCATACCCAACATAACCGGGAGGTGCACCGATCAACCGGCTGACGGTGAACTTTTCCATGTATTCACTCATATCAATGCGTATGAGGGAATCATCATTATCAAACATGTAACGTGCCAGTGACCTCGCCAATTCCGTTTTACCCACCCCGGTAGGACCAAGGAATATAAAGGTACCAATCGGTTTCTTGGGATCTTTTAAACCCACCCTGTTACGCTGAATGGCTTTTACCACTTTAGAGATTGCCTCCTGCTGGCCAACTACTACATTCTTAAGGTCGTCACCCATGCGGCGCAATTTCTCTGTTTCGGCCTGCACCATGCGTTTTACAGGTATGCCGGTCATCATGCTGATCACTTCGGCAATATCTTCCTCTTCAATAGGGAAACGTTTGTGTTTACTTTCTTCTTCCCAGTCGCTCTTCGCTTTTTCCAGTTCTTCCTGTAGCCTTTTTTCCGAATCCCGCAGGGAAGCCGCTTCCTCAAATCGCTGGCTTTTTACCACCTTGTTTTTTTCCAGTTTGATGTCTTCAATCTTTTTTTCCAATTCAATTACATCTTCCGGCACATTTATATTTTTAATATGCTTTCTTGCACCCACTTCATCCATTACATCAATTGCTTTATCGGGTAACAACCGGTCGGTCATGTACCGCTCACTCAGTTTTACACATGCATCAATAGCTGTATCGCTGTAAATAACGTTGTGGTAATCTTCGTACTTGCTTTTTATATTGCTTAGTATCTGGATGGTTTCTTCTACAGAAGGCTGTTCTACAATTACCTTTTGAAAACGACGATCGAGTGCGCCATCCTTCTC
>JBBQOJ010000529.1:0-3258 GCA_038330815.1 Chitinophagales bacterium
TATCGTTATTTGCCGGGCTTGCACAATTTCCCGTTTACGCGTTTTTTGTAACAACTTATCATAAGGCACATCAAAATACTCGCACACCATTTTTTGGATAGCATCGATCGTGATCTCCTTACTGGAGGATTTTACAAAATTTCGAAGTACTTTTTTCGCCAATTCAAGGTCAATTTCCCTCTTATTTAGCGAAGATTGTGCCAACAATGATATAAGTGCCCCCTCCAGTTCGCGAACATTACTGTTAATATTATAGGCAATATACTTCACTACTTCACGTGGCATTTCCAGCCCATCGTTTTTCATCTTCTTTTCCAGTATCTCAATTTTGGTTTCATAATCCGGGGCCTGCAAGTCGGCACTCAATCCCCAGCGGAAACGGCTAAGCAATCTTTCCTGAACGCCCTCCAGGTCTTTCGGTGGTTTATCGCTGGTAAGTATGAGCTGTTTCCCACTTTGATGAAGATGGTTGAAGATCGAAAAGAAAGCATCCTGGGATTTTTCTGCCCTGTTAAAAAACTGTACATCATCAATAATCAACACATCGATCAGTTGATAAAAATGAATGAAGTCGTTAATGGCGCCATTACGGCCATGGTCAATAAACTGGTTGATGAATTTTTCAGAACTAACGTACAATACCACTTTATTGTTATGAATCCGTTTTACTTCATTGCCAATGGCCTGGGCCAGGTGGGTTTTGCCTAAACCAACACCTCCATAAATTACCAGTGGATTAAACGAGGTAGTGCCTGGTTTTTCCGCTACGGTTTTGCCTGCCCTACGGGCTACCCTGTTACAATCCCCCTCAATAAAACTTTCAAAAGTATAGGCATGATTTAATTGTGGATCTATCTGCATCTTTTTCAGACCAGGAATCACAAAGGGATTCTTAACCGGGTTATTGATGACAAGAGGAAAATCCATTTCGTTGTTTGAGTATGATTTAAAACCATGACCAGGAACATCCATTGTTAACGGCTTATTTTTACTGTTGCCGCTATCCACCATGATCCTGTATTCCAAACGGGCATCTTTGCCTAATTCTCTTTTTAACGTTTTCGCCAACAGGCTGATATAATGTTCTTCTAGGTATTCAAAAAAAAACTGGCTGGGTACCTGGATGGTTAACACCTTCTCTTTTAATGCTACCGGTTTAATGGGTTCAAACCATGTTTTGTAATGCTGCCATTCAACAATGTCTTTGATTATCTCTAAACAATTGGCCCACACCTTATCAAAAAGTTTATCCATTATTCCTTAAGCAATTTATATATTGAGTTAATATTCTTCCCTATAATTTCACCAACTTCCTTGTATAAGATGTAATCAAAACATTTTTGAGAAAGACAGCGAATATCAAAATAATTTGTTGAAAAAAAAATTTTTTATTCCCTTGTTTTTTCACCTACAACCACAGTATGGCTGTTTACTAAATTTTTATTTTTCGTCTTCGAAAATTCAAAGTCAGGCTTACCCAGTACAATGCCCGCCCAGCCTACCTGGTTGATGACAACATCGCCTCCCTTTTTGTTTTTAAGCACGATAGGCTTTGGTAAAAAAGTAGGTGTATGACCCGCCAATAATTAAATTAACCTGTGTTGACTCTTCTGCTAAAATAACCTCATCATCGGGTTGGTTTCCTTTTGATAATGGTATCCTAAATGACTCAGGCAAATTACCACATCGCATCGGTGCTTTTGCTTTAATTGTGCTGCCATATTGTTAACAGTTACTAACGGATGGAGGTATTTGGTATTACCACTCAAATTATCCGGCACCAATCCATTCATTTCAATACTTACACCAGTGGTACCTATTTTTAATTTCCTTTTTAATGATGGTATACAGCTGGCAGGTATATTCCATCGGTGTTGCAGTAAAATCATAATTACCCGCTATGTACATCCTTGGTATGAAGGAGGGTGATCTTGTTAACCTCTTTCCCGGCGGCAGCTTTATCAGCCGGCAATCTTTCTGCACTCAATACTCCTCCTGTTGCCAATAACCCATGTTGTATAAATTGCTTCTACGTTACATAAGTTACTCTTTTTTCAAGAACGGCATTAATAAGCTTCGCCCTTGCGGTGCAGCTGAATAGGATGATCGATCAGCGCCTGCCTAAATAACAATCCATTGTTTTGTTGTGGAATGTAGTTTAGCATCCTGTTGTGCTCGCCGCCATCGGCTATATAGTCTGTAACCGCAAGGGTATAGGTAATCCAGCATCCATCGCATTACCATTGATGCTTATATTAACCGGCTTACCGTCCATGATCTGGAAGCGCATCCCGGCACAAGGCCATCCGCCGTAAGCAGCCACCAGGTGTAATAGTTGTTGTAGAACAGTACCAGTAACGTTTTGAAGAACGATTATATTAACAAAAGGAGCAATTTCAAAAATTTTTTCCCGGGTAATATTTCCTGCAGGTAGTGCATTCAATCGGATCCCGTCAAAGTTAATCAAACTGGCATCAACATGGGTGGAATATTTTTCTCCGGCCATGGCTGGCAGGTCAACTGGCAGCATGTTACTGAGGGTACCTTCCGGTTGCTGATTTTTTATTTCGATTTTCGTATCAGCAATAATACTGTTTAGGTTTTTATTCCTGCCAATGTTGTAAATAGGCAGCAATGCCCCCTTTGCGGTAAGGGTGGTGTTGGCCGCACCTACCGGGTAGCAGGAATACAGTACCGTAGCCAGGTGATACCCTGCGCTGCATGCCAATCCTGTCAGCAGGAAAAAAAATTTCCCGATAAATTTACGGATCGAGGACATAGCTAACAGGTTATTTGAGCAAGGTAAGGTAGCCATTTTTTTAATCTTCCCTGAAATGCGTGTAGATATATTTTTATTGTTAAATAAGTTTACTTTTGTCGCATAAATTTTAAGCAATGAGTTACGAATTAACAGGCAAATTAGTTGCCAAATATGATGTGGTGCAACGCACAGGAACTTTTAAAACAAGGGAATTCGCAGTAGAAAAAACAGATGACATTGGTGGGCGCACCGTTACCAACTATGTAAAGTTTCAATCCGTACAGGATAAAACCGGTATTATTGATAAAGTAAATGTTGGTGATGACATAAAAGTATATTTTAACATTAAAGGTAGCAAATGGGAAAAGGAAGGAAGGGTGAATTACATCACCAACCTTGATGCGTGGAGGATTGAGCAGGTGTTACAAGGTGGCCAGGACAAGGCTGGTACTGGTACTGATAATGAATATATGGAACCGTTGGATACCTTCAGTGCC
>JBBQOJ010000530.1:0-3251 GCA_038330815.1 Chitinophagales bacterium
AAGTTACCGTACCTGTTTTCTACTCCAAAGGGTGTGGCTCCATCCCGCCTGAAACTGGCACCCAATAAATACCTGTTTTTGAATTTATAATTTGCCCTGCCGAACCAGGATGTAAACCTGCGGTCTGGAAAAATACCTGAAACTGCGGTAATAAACTGGGTTTGTCCGTTTGCAATTTCTCCTATTTCCTGTTGCGTACCTACCAATCCTTCAAAGGCATAATCCTGCCTTCTTATTTTTGTATTTTGTGCCTCTGTACCGGCAGTGAGGGTAATGTTGTGGTCTTCTGAAAAGGCTTTATCGTAATTGAGGTAGGCAGTACCGCTATAGTTTTGAATAAATCTGCCTACTTCATCAGCCCTGCGATTATACCGTATTATATCGCTTGCCCAGCGGACAGCGTTTGAATTTAAAAAATCTGCTGAAGATTCCACCCTTAAAACAAGCGCTGGTAAAATATTGTAAGCAGCAAACACGTTTGCCACAAAACGGCTTTGATTTTCCTGGTCCCTGTAATTGGAGGCATCGTTACCAGCAACAACATTTCTTCCTCTTAGGGGTTCAAAATAGGTTCCATCCGTATTATAAATGGGCATAATTGGCAATGCGCCACTATTTGCCTGTGCCCAGCCCCCGGTTGCACCGGTATTGCCCCGGCCTACAGCACCGCCATTGCCTCCTGTACCCAACTGGGGTATTTTTGAATCAAGATAACTAAAGGAAAATCTTGCACCCGTTCTCAATTTGCTGTTTGGATTAAAATCTATATTTGACCTTACTGAATATCTTTTGAGGTCATTATTTTTTATGATTCCCTTCTCGTCTCTCATTTGGCCGGATAAATAAAAGCTCCCTTTATCAAAACCATTGGACGTAGAAAAATTAGCCTCAAAAAGAGCGCCATCCCGCAACAACTGATCTTGCCAGTTAGTATTGGTTTGATTTGCCAAGGCCCTTGTCCAGGTGGTGTTTGGACCAAATTGCATACCCGCTATGCCAGCCGGTGTAGGCATGTTATTATTTACCAGGGTTAAAGGATCAAACGAAACCAGGTTGGGTGCTATACCATAATTAACACTATTGGCACGTGCTTTATCCACCATTTCAAGCCATTGCGAGCCACTAACATAATCCATTGTGTTGATGGCAGAAACGACGCCACTGTTTACATCAATGGTTGTTTTTCCCTCGCCCTTTTTTCCTGTTTTAGTGGTAACCAGTACTACACCATTTGCACCTCTTGAACCATAAATTGCTGTGGCAGCAGCATCCTTAAGCACTTCAACTGATTCTATATCATTGGCATTGATGTTTATCAAGGGGTTAAGCCCCCTTGTGCCGGTTAGATCCTGGAAAATAATCATTCCATCTACTACATACAATGGTTCCGTTCCGGAAGATACCGAGCTGGTACCCCTCACCTGTATTCTTACAGGACTACCTGGCGCACCACCCGCTTGTGATACCTGTAAGCCCGGCGCACGGCCTTGTAATGCCGCATCAAATGAGCCAACCGGTACACTTGCCAGTTTATCCCCCTTGATAGTAGAACTTGCGCCCGTACGGTCAATCCGTTTTTGAGTTCCGTAGCCAATAACAACTACGTCATTTAAGTTTTGTACATCCTCTTCCAATATGATGTTTACCTGATTTGCTGTAGTAACAGCTACCTCCTTTAGCAGAAAGCCGCTACCTGATAAAATTAATTTAGCCCCTGGTGTAACTTTTATAGAAAATGAGCCATCGGCACCAGAGGTGGTACCAGTTACCTTTCCCTTCACAACAATACTGGCACCGGCGATCGGCGCTCCATTGGATTTTGCAATAATTTTCCCTGAGAGAGTTCGATCCTGCGAAAATGCAAACACAGATAAAAAGCAGGCAAAGCCCAGCAGTAGATACTTCATACAGTAAGTTTTAAAATGATCGTTAAGTTTTGATATTAAGTGTCTTTTTACACTTATTAATTCCGAAAGTACAATATCAGAAAGAAATTTCAAAATATTTTTTACATTATTTTTAAACTTTCTTTTGAAGAGCGCTAAAGCCTATCATAGTAACAGGTAATTGAACATGGCTGAAATATGTAAGCGCATTACATATCAAAGAGAAAACCCTTGTCTAAAAGAACCTGGTATCTTTTTTTATTAAGGCAGAATAAAAAGGAACCCTTTTTTGAAGTAGCTTTATCTTTCTCATTTAGTTTTTTTAAAATGCCCATTTGCATAACCTTCCTGGTAAAGTTTCTTTTTTCCAGTTCCCGTCCAAGCACTGACTGGTATAAATCCCTCAATTCTGTCATGGTGAATTTTTCCGGCAACAATTCAAAACCTACCGGTTGAAATCGAATTTTTTTTCGTAAGTCATTCAAAGCCTTGTTTAACATAAAGGAATGATCGTACACCAGCAAGGGTACATTTGAAACAGGAAACCAGGTAGCATCAAAGGTTTTAGTTAAACTTAACAAGGTTGGTTCTATTCGTATAAGCGCAAAATAAGAAGTAGTAATAACCCGCTCACTTGGCACCCGCTCAAGATCGCCAAAGGTGTGAACCTGCTCCATATATACATTTGATAAACCGGTCATTGTTTCTGCCGTTATCCTTGCAGCTTCATCAATATTCAATTCAGGTTTAACGAAGCCCCCTATTAATGACCAGTGGCCACGAAACGGTTCATAAGGAAACCTGATCAGCAGCACATGTAACTCAGTACCCTGGAATCCTAATATCACGCAATCAACAGAATGAAGAATACTCTTTTCTGCAGTGTGATATAACCCGGGAGAAACCAGGTTGGGTAGATGATTGTTGATTCGGTTCATAGCAAACTATACAGTTTAAATTCAATTTGTTTAAGCTTTATTGTTTCAAAACTACTATTAATTAATGAAAATTTAATTTCAGACTACTTTAAATGCCTTTTGACACTTAAAACAACAATTACTTATTAAATGTATAGACAAACTCAATTCGCTTAATTGTTGTATTTTTATTTCTTCTATTAAAATCAGGCCTTAAAACCACTACTGCTTTATTTACAACCATTATCCGTCTATGAAATCCGTAAAATTGCTCCTTGCTTTATTTTTGTTGTTAACCTATACAACCATTGTTAACGCCCAGATTATAAACACCCTGATTGGCAACGGAACAGCGGCTAACACCGGTGACGGCGGCCTGGCCATCAACGCAACCCTTAACAAACCCAGCGCCGTACACCGAGATGCACAGGGAAATATGTACATTATT
>JBBQOJ010000531.1:0-3233 GCA_038330815.1 Chitinophagales bacterium
GGGTTTGTAATACACCGAATTGTTGTTTCCCATACCGTCGTTCTCCGCCAGGCCATTGTCTTTATCCACCGTCCAGTTGCCATCTACAATAAACTTATACCAGTATTTACCTGGGCTTAGGGTAACAAAGGCGATCCAGCCGCTGTCAGTAGGGGTCATGGCCAGCGCCTCCGGGTTCCAGTTGTTGAAACTACCGGCCAGCATTACGCGCCGGGCAGACTGATTATTGCGCAAATAAAAGATGACCACCGAATCTTTTACCTGGAATGGGTATTTTTTTGTGAAGCGATTATAACCAAATTTTAAATTTCCCGAAACCGAAGGAAACCGGCCTGCTATGTTATTGGTTTCGGCAAAAATTATTTTATAAGCAGGATTATCAAAACTGTCAAAACCGCTTAATAGCTTACTGATCACTAACAGTTCCCGGTTATTTTTTTCGAGTTTCCAGCCAAGTTTTTGCAAGGTATCGTACCGGCTGTTTTTAATCACTTCTTTCAGGTTGAGGTCGAATAAATCGAACCGCACAATAAAACTATCCAGGGCGTCTTCAGAAAGTTGTTTGCTGAGTTCAATCAGCATCCTGCCGTTTTTAATGGTGTAGTTTTCGGCAGGTTTTTGTGCATAGGAATACCCGGTAGCTGCCAGCAACATCACTGCCAGGTAACAACAGCGAAACAATTGTATTGCTCGAAGGTCCAGCCGCATTACTTCCATATATACATTTTACGACTTACAAAATTAAACCCAATTTTTTGTAATGAAAGGAAATCAAAACCAAGCATCCCATCTATACACCGGTTATACGCATAGCACATTTTTTCGAGGTTGGTAACAATTACGGGCAGGGTGGTAAGCCCCTGTTTGCCTATCTGGATGTTTTTCATGTAGCCGTACAGGGCCTCAATTTTCCTGTTGCCGGTTCCACTCAGCATTACCCTCCGGGTGATGCTTACATTTTCCAGCAGCTTATTTGGGAGCCGGCTATCCATTACATTCGACTCCGCGCCCGTATCAATTACAAAATTTAATTTTTTTCCTGCCAACATACCCAGCACGAGTAATTTGTCTTCTACTATATCAATGGGCGAAATGGTATATTTCCCCGTATCGGCTAACATAGGATGGTGAAAGGGCATTGACCGCTCTTTTTTTGAAATAAGGTGCAGGTGGATAACGCTTTGTTCATAATCGATGATCATCTCAAACTGGCTGAAAAGGGAGAGTCCCAGTAATCCCAGTATCTTAATGCCTTTGCTGTTTTCAATATGGCCAAGGTTAATACGATGCGCATGCAACCTGTTATATTTTATTGGCCCCAACGATAATTGCGGTACATCGGTAGGTGAAGTGGAAGCTACATTGCCGGTAATGCCGCCCTGGCTATCCTCCTGTTCACCAGCAGACGGGTAGTCGCGGAAATAGGTCATGTTTAATATAAGGTGTGGGGCACCGGTATCCATGATAAAGTTTCCTTCCAGGGTATCGACGCGGGCCTTGATGATGATCAGGTTGCCCGCCCGGCTAAAGGGAATAGTGCAAGAGGCTGAATCGCTTGAAACTATTGGGCCAGGGAAAGCTGCGCCCAGCAGTGAACCCCCCGGGCCGGTGGAGTGACGGTGCACCTTTGGCTGCACTAATGACTGGGAGAAAAAGTTGGTGCGCCAGGTCTCCGTTACTGCTGGTAACAACAGCAACAATACCACATTCCATATTAACAATATAAGTTGGCTCATTCAAAACTGGCTATGAGCGATATTACAATGGTATTGTTACGCCACATAACGATAAGGTATGAAAGGCATATTCAAGGGATGAATTACCTGTGCTGGTTATCACCATAGCCCGATTGCCTTTCAACCAACTATCCGTTTTTGCGGTATTGCGCAAGCATAAGCGGAATGCTAAAACGCAGGCTAACCGCAATATTGCCCGTGCTGCCGTTACTTAACAGGAGGATGATCAATGTTATCAGTATAGGAAAAATACCTGGCGTTGTTAACAGGTACAATAGGTTCATTGATGAAGTCACTCCAAACCTTGGTGAAAGCGGCGCCGTAATAAAGAATCAATGATGAATAAAATACAAACAATAACAATAAAACTATGGAAGCAGATGCGCCATATACCACGCCGATATTGCTTTGCGGCAGGGCCCATCCCAATACATATTTGCCTATGTTAAAAAGCAGGCTGGTTACAAGGGCGCCGGTGAATGCTACCCGCCAGGTAGGCTTGCCATCCGGGAGGTAACGAAACAATACCGCAAACCATACCCATACCGTAACTACCGAAATGCTCACCGTAAGTGCACTGTTAAATAACCCACTGATGGCGGGCAACAGTTCGGTGATATAATTCCCGAAAAGCAATTGCAAACTATCGGCAAACAGCGAAGCCATAAACAACAAGCCGGTAAATAATATGGCCAGGAAGGATTTTAGCCTGGTACCCATGGCCATTTTAAACTGTTGTTTACCCGTGCGCCGGATCATCCACAACTGGTTAAAGGAACTCTGCAGTATTTTAAAAAGTGTGGTCGCCACAAATATCATAAATACAAATCCCAGTATAGCTACGGTCCAGTTTACAGCCAGTCCACGAAAAGCCCGTAAAGTGCTGATCAACTGGTGCACGCTGTCGCTTCCTACAATTTCAGACAGTCGCTCAAACAGTTGCCGGCTAATTTTTCTCTTGTTAAATATCAACCCCAGTAATTGTATCATTATTAATAAGATGGGGGGCAAGGCAAAAGTGGTAAAAAATGCCGTGGCACCTGCCAGGCGCATAGGATCATTGTGTACCAGTAACTGGCCCGCTTTCACAAATTGTTTCCCAAAGTCCCGAATGCGGATTCCTTTCATAAATAGATCGTTTAGCCGTTATAGTAAACAGCATAAAAAATACCTGTATCTGGAAAAATACAATAAATGCATCATAAAATGAGCAGTGTGCCAATTCCATGGTTAAATAGACCGCAAGAAGGAGGGCGATGGTAAAAAAAATTGAATAGAGGTTGCGGCTTGCAAATATTGAAAGGAAGCTGGAAGTAATTTAAAGCTGGTACGCTATCAAAAATATAAGTGCGGCTCCTAACGGCCTACCCTATGCGTAATTGTAAATGCGGTTTAGTATGGGAAAAATTGGTGTTTACCATGCCAGGGTTACAATGTTATCAATCTGGTAACAATTGCGTTACATTTTATTTAGATTCCCTTAACAATTTGGCAACA
>JBBQOJ010000532.1:0-3224 GCA_038330815.1 Chitinophagales bacterium
GCTTCGTTTAAAAGCCAATTATATCTGGCCGGCCATGCATCCCTGCACCAAGGCGTTTTATTATTACAAGCAAAATCCAAAAGTAGCAGATGATTATGCGATCGTAGTTGGCGGCAGCCATTGCGAACCCATGTTGCGCAATAATGTAAGCGAATGGGCAGTAACCTATGAAGAAGAATACAAAAAGAAACCCGGCGAGTGGCGCTACGATTTAAACAAAGAGGATATCTATAACTACTGGGAGGATAGAATAAAAGAGGCGGTAAATTATGAATCTGTTTTTACCATAGGCATGCGTGACGTTCATGATGGCAGTATGCCCGGCCCAAAAGATCCCAATGAAAAGATAAAATTGCTGGAGAAGGTGATTACTGACCAGCGAAAAATTTTACAAAATAATTTAAAAAGATCAGCAACTGCTATTCCGCAAATATTTGTGCCTTACAAGGAAGTGTTGGGTTTGTATAGAAACGGCATGCAATTGCCGGATGACGTAACCATTATTTGGCCTGATGATAACCATGGTTATATCCGGCAGTTACCCAACGAAGCGGAGCAAAAGCGAAGTGGAGGTCATGGCGTGTATTATCATTTGTCGTATTGGGGAAGCCCCGCAGATTATTTATGGTTAAGCTCCACCTCCCCGGCATTGATTGGTTATGAAATGAAGAAAGCCTATGACTATGGTGCCAAAAAATTATGGGTGTTTAATGTAGGAGATATAAAACCTGCCGAATTCGAAATACAGTTTGCGTTGGATATGGCCTGGGATATTTCAACTTACAACGCTGCTAATCAGTCAATCTATATTAAAAACTGGGCAACTACCACTTTTGGCAGTGAAACAGCCACGGCAGTTACCGCCATTAAAAATGAATATTACCGATTGGCAAACGCAGCAAAGCCGGAGCATTTGCACCTGGTAAAATTTACTGCAAAAGAAATCCAGCAACGACTGGAGGCATACCATCAACTTCAGCAAATGGTGGATGCCTGTAAAGATAAAATTGACCCACAATTATCAGCTGCATTTTACCAATTGATAGAATATCCTGTAGAAGGCGCTTCTTTACTCAATACTAAAATTTTAATGCAACGGCTGGCACAACAGTCATTGGCTGAAAATAAACTTGCTGATGCAAAAGAACAACTGCAATTGGCGCAAACGGCTTACAAAATAATTCCCGAGATAACAGAACGCTACAACAGGTTTATTGCAGGTGGTAAATGGAATGGCATTATAAGCTGGCATCCCCGTGACCAAAAAGTATTTAATGCGCCGCTGGTTTTAGACAGCCTTACAATAAAACCAGGTGCTATGGTATTGAAAAAGCAAACCAGGGAAGCACAATTGGTAAAATCGATTACGGCACAACATCTTTTTAATGCTAAAACTTCCGCCAATGCCGTATTGCTTCCGGGGCTGGGATTGAATGGGGCAGGAATAACCAGCAATCCAACAACACAAAAATCGGCTACTATAAACTATAGCCTTAATTTAAATGCAGGTGTTTACAGCATTGTTGTAAAATGCCTGCCTACGTTCGCAATGGAAAAAGAAAAGCAGTTGAATTATACAATTTCTGTAAATGGAGATACAGCACCAACAGTAAATGTAAATGCAGAAGCGGCATCAGCTGCCTGGAAAGAAAATGTTTTGCGTGGCTATTCAGCAGGCGAAACAACACATACCGTAAACAAAAACGGTAACACAATAATAAACATTCAAATCAATAATAAAAACCTGGTGATTAACCAGGTTGAAATTTATAAAATACAATAACAAGCGTAATTTATTTTTAAGTGTAGCCCTTTTTTTTACAACCGTTGTAACAGGGCAAACCAAACAAATTAAATACCTATCCGGTACCGATAGTAAGCACACCGTACAATGGGATTTCTTCTGCACTGCCGGCCGCAACAGCGGTGAGTGGAAAAAGATTGCCGTGCCCAGCAACTGGGAGGAGCAAGGATTTGGTAACTACAACTATGGCCGCGATTATAAAATCTTTGGCAAAAACGCCTGCGTTTATGATGAAAAAGGCATGTACAAACATTCCTTCACCCTGCCTGCCAATTGGAAGGGCAAGCAAATTCAAATTGTATTTGATGCCAGTATGACGGATACGGAAGTAAAGCTCAATGGTAATAGTGCAGGGCCCATTCACCAGGGAGCATTTTATCGCTTTAAATATGATATCACCTCCCTGCTGAATTTTGACAAACCCAATACGATTGAAGTATCGGTTAGCAAAATGAGTGCGGATGCCAATGTAAACAATGCAGAACGCCTGGCAGATTATTGGGTATTTGGCGGCATTTTTCGCCCGGTATTTTTAGAAGCCACCCCAAAGCAATCCATCAATTACGTGGGGATAAATGCAAAAGCAGATGGTAAATTTGCCATGCAAGTGTTTACAAAGGGTTAACAGGAAAAGCCAATATAGTTACCACCATCACGGATGTCTACAATAAAATAATGGCTATCATCAAAACAGCGGTAGCAAACAATCCAGCCTTTTCTTTGGTGAATATGCAGGTGGCCAATGCGCATAACTGGACGTCTGAATCGCCCGACCTGTACACCGCGAAAGTGGTACTGCAGGATGCCGCGGGGACAACTTTATACGAACTCACTGAAAAATTTGGTTTCCTTACCATTGAAATCCGCCGTGGCATGGGCGTGTACATCAATGGCACCCAGGTGAAATTTAAAGGTACCAACCGCCATTGCTTTTGGCCCGAAACTGCCAGGGGATTGAGCGATGACCAGCAATTGCAGGACGCCCTGCTGTTAAAAGAAATGAATATGAACGCCGTGCGGGGCAGTCATTACCCACCCGATAAATTATTTTTACAACGCTGCGACTCACTTGGTATCTACGTAATGAATGAACTCGCATGCTCGCAAAAATCTTACTCCTCTAAAGCAGGGGAACCGTTGGTAAAGGAACTGGTGTTATGAGACATGATTCATCCTTCCATTATCTTCTGGAACAATGGCAACGAAGGCGGTACCAGTAAAGACCTGGATAATTATTTTGCAAAATAAGATTTCCAGCAACGCCCTGTTCTCAATCCCCATCATCGCCCGGGTAACCAGTTTAATGGTATCGATTGTAACCAATGTGCCGATTGGGAATATTTCTTTCCTGGATTGTATTCCGCCCATTGGTACCAAACTGGCCACGGGGCTCACCACCAATACGCGGGTATACGGTCCC
>JBBQOJ010000533.1:0-3218 GCA_038330815.1 Chitinophagales bacterium
CCGCACCATTGAAAAACCTGGCCCGGTACAATGTAAAAATTGCAACTACTATCCGGTCAAAAAGTGATGGCGGCTTTGCCGCGGGGCTCGATCGCGTGTTTATCACCCGCATGGATTCTACCCCAAAGTTTCCATTGTTATCGGATAACGCATTGCTCACCCTGGTACAACAACAAACCTTTAAATATTTCTGGGATTTTGCCCACCCGGTCAGCGGATTGGCGAGGGAGCGCAGCAATGGCGATAATAACCTGGTCACTTCCGGTGGATCCGGCTTTGGCATCATGTCGTTGGTAACCGGTATTCACAGAAACTTTGTCACCCGGGCGGAGGGGTTGGCCCGCCTGCACACCATCGTAGGCTTTCTTAAAAATACGGCCACCACCATCAAAGGCGCTTACCCTCATTGGATGAATGGCACCACCGGCGCCGTTATTCCTTTTAGCCAGAAAGACAATGGGGCCGACCTGGTGGAAACCTCCTTCCTTATGCAGGGCCTGCTGTGTGCCCGCCAGTATTTCGATGGCACTACCGCCGCCGAACAGGCGTTGCGCAGTGATATCAATATTATTTATAACCGGGTGGAGTGGAATTGGTTTAGGAAGAACAATGAAGATGTATTGTACTGGCACTGGAGCCCTAATTTTAACTGGGATATCAATTTAAGAATACGGGGCTGGAACGAGAGCCTCATTACCTACCTGCTGGCGGCCTCTTCTACCACCCATGCCATACCGGCAGCAGTATATACGAATGGCTGGACAGCTAGTGGCAACAATGGGTTTATCAATGGAAATAACTATTACGGTTATACGCTGCCATTAGGGCCGCACAATGGCGGACCCCTGTTTTTCTCTCATTATTCCTTCCTCGGCACCAATCCCAATGGTTTAACGGATGCGTATGCCAATTATGCAACGCAGACCAGGAACCATACCCTTATCAATTATAATTATTGTATTGCCAATCCCAACCGGTATTATGGCTATAGCGATCAATGTTGGGGACTCACTGCCAGCGATATTCAAAATGGGTATACAGCCAGTTCTCCTACAAATGATGTAGGGGTAATTGCACCCACTGCGGCGCTGTCGTCTTTTCCTTACACACCCGCCGAATCAATGAAGGCGCTGAAATTTTTTTATTACACCCTTGGTGATAAAATATGGAAGGAGTATGGTTTCGTGGACGCGTTCGCGTTAAAAGACCTTTGGTATGCACCTTCCTTCCTGGCGATTGACCAGGGGCCAATTATTGTGATGATAGAAAATTTCCGCTCGGGCCTATTATGGAATTTGTTCACCAGCAGCCCCGAGGTAAAAGCAGGTATGAAGTCGCTTGGTTTTACTGCCCCCTATTTATAGTCGTAATTAAATAGTAGGATGATGTATTTAGATCGTAAATTTTTGTTCACCTTGAGTTAGATGCTGCTTACTTTTTTTTCTTGAAAAAAAACAAAAAAATCTGGCAGGCACATAGACAGGCATTAAGCAGACAGTGCTATTTTTCGAGGCCGGTAGGGTGCTTATAAAGATTCTTCCAAATACCAAAAGTTATTTCGTTTTTACCGAAATGAATTCGGGGTGACAATAGGTAGCGAACGGCTGGCGCTTCAATTCTTCAATATTTTCAAATTTGTCAAAGCAGCACTATTTAATTCAGTTTTATGGATAACATTTCCCGGCAGCAATTTTTACAGCAAAGCTCATTGGCGGGTGTTGCCCTGTTGATGTCGTCGCTGGAGGCGTTTGCCACAAGTACGCCGCCGGAAAAAATAAAGGTCGCTATTATCGGTTGTGGCAGCGTGAGCAACCGCTATATCCCTCATTTACAAACCTCAGGTTTAATTGAAATAGTAAGCCTTTGTGATATCAAATACGAACGGGCCACGGCACAAGCCAAACAATACCAACTGGAGAAGGTGGCTACCTACCGGGATATTGATGCGCAGCTGAAGGGTGTTCCCTTTCAACTGTTGATCACCCTTACAGATATGCAAACCCATGGTGAACTTAACCGAAAGGCGTTGCTGGCCGGCAGACATGTATGGAGCGAAAAGCCAATGGCCAATACCTATGCAGAAGGAAAGGCCTTACTTGAACTGGCCACTAAAAATAAAGTACGCATCTGGGGTGCCCCGGCGGTGGTAAACAGTCCGCAGTTTGCATTTATGAACCGTGTTACACAGGAAGGGAAGCTGGGCAGGATGGCGGCGGCGCATGGACAGTACGGGCATACCGGCCCAACCTGGAGTGCTTTCTTTTATGAAAAGGGGGGAGGCAGCATGCCCGATTTGGGTGTGTACAATATGGCCACGCTTACCGGGTTACTGGGTCCTGCCCGGTCGGTAATGGCCATGACCAGTATTGTAAACCCGGAGCGTACGGTGGATGATAAAGGAAATATTAAAGTGGAGGCGGAAGACAACGCGCAGGTGTTGCTTGAACATGATAAAGGTGTGATCAGTCATGTGATGTGCGGTTTTAACTATTTTGATCCGCATGGGCACGAGGCAAAAGAACAGGCCATGCATTCCATCCAGTTGTTTGGCGATAAGGGAAACATGCGGCTGATTGGGTATGACTGGGAGAGTAACGGGGTGGTACTCAACAATTCATTTGATGCACCACCCGTTTTACACCACCCAACTGCGGAAGGATACCAGTGGCAAGAGGGTGCCACTACCATTGGTGAGGCGCTGGTTAAAAAAACGGAACCAAAAATTAGTGTTGACCATGCGCTGCATGTGCTGGAAATTATTGAAGCCGCACGGAAATCCTCCGCAACAGGAAGTAAAATACTATTGGAAAGTGATTTTCGCTGGCCCCTGTTTTAGCAAGTCGGGTAAGGGTAACAGTGAGTGGTACTGATTGGGGTTTAATGTTGTTGGTTACGAAGGTAGGGTATGATGACCATGATGATGCAATGGCGGCTGACTTTTAGAAGGAAGGTAAATTGATGTTGGAAGCTGCGGGAACCTGGGACATTCATACCAATGACAGCCTTCCGCCACCCGGACTCGACGTTCATTAAATGGGCGGGAAAGGATGGGGAAACACACTGTTACCTCGATGTTGAATGAATGGAACCAGTTGCATGCCTGTAAAAATGTTTTTGTTACAGATGGGGCCTGCATGACGATTACGGGTAACCAAGGCCCTTCCATTTTATACAGGACGCTTATCGCAAGGGCCGTTAATTTTGCAGTAGAAGAGAGA
>JBBQOJ010000534.1:0-3216 GCA_038330815.1 Chitinophagales bacterium
TTTGTACAAAGCCAGGCTGTCTGTTTTTAATATTGCGTTGGCATTGGACGTACCAAAAAATACATACCCGTTGGAGGTGCCAATATGGATATTTCCCCGCCTGTCACCAGTAATGGCATTGTTGTTTACCAGGGTGCCGGCCGGGAAGATGGTGGGAAAATTAACCTGCGACCAGGTATCGGTAAGGGTATTGAAAACATATACGCCACCGGAGGACATACCTACCCACCATCTTTTGTACACATTATCATAATAAATGGCCCTGGCGGTGAAGCCCGCCGGGAGGATGGAATTTGTTTCATCAATAAAGCCAAGAAAGGAGTTATCATTGGCATTGTACCGCAATAACTGGCTATGGCCAAAATTGCTTCCTGCGTATACCCATACCTGTGAGTGGCTCCCCCCGATGGTTTGGCAAAAGCCGTTGTTAGGATCTACCCCGGCCGCAATTTTGCTGAAGTAATCGGGTGCTATAACCGGGATGGCCCGGCCCCGGGTGACCGCACCGGCCCTGGTAACGGTTCCGGTAATATCTGCGAAAGCAGCTGCCCAAACATTCCGGTAAATTTCACCTGGCAAGGCGTCGCTAACAAAAATTGAACGTACATTCCTGGTGGGCACCCCTTGTGCAGTGCTAAACTGGCTGCCGGTGAAGCTGGTGTCCGGGAAATAATTAATACCACCGGAAAGTGCCTGGGCGCCGGTTCTCCCAAACTGGGCTATCCAGATACCACCAAAGCGGTCGGCTTTGATATCAGCAATATTATTATTTAGTAATGAAGGGGCCTTCTGCCAGGTTTTTCCATCATATTTATACAAGCCGTTGTTAGCGGTGCCTGCCCATATATAACCATTTTTACCCACTGCCACACTAGTAAACTGGTTGGTAGCAAAAACCGGTGTGGTGGTAGTATTGTACAGGGTATCCGCAAATACACCTACTGCCTTCCAGGCTTCGAGGATGTTAGGTAAATCGGCTGCATAGCCAAGGATGCTTGCTGCGTTGATGGAGGCAATCATCACTGATTCATATCCGCAGTTGGGGGTAAGTATCTGTTCGGTAAAATAAGCCAGTTTTTCTGTTTTGGCGAAGCCCATGGCGGCTATATTGTACGCATAACCGTTCCCGTTAACCGAACTTCCACCCGCGGTAAGCAGGTAAAACCATTTGTTTAATACTCCACTGTTGTAATGTACCCCACAATAATCGTTGGTAGTTGAACCCGGTACCGGGCAGCCTTCAGTGGTAGCATCCCGCCAGTTGTTAGCGACATTTTTATAAGTATCCGGCTGGTCTTCGAGCAACGGGTTTGCCATTGATCGTAGCGCGATATGCCCTGCCCTTGCCTCGATTTCTTCTGCGAACAACCAGGGATTTTTGATTAAGGGGATAATGACCGGGCTAACATAGTTGTCGATACAAGCTGCCCAGATATCACTGAAACCTTCGTTTAGTGCACCGGATTCCCGTTGGTATACCAGGCCGGCAGTTTTATCGCAGATGGCATGTCCCAGTTCGTGCCCACACACATCCAGCGAAACAAAGGTTTTAAAACCGCTTGGGGCACCGCTTCCATCGCCATAAAACATGGCAGTCCCACTCCAGTAAGCATTGTCGTAATTAATACCCCGGTGGAAATAACTTTTTACCACGCCATCCCCATTGTCAAAACTTTTTCTCCCGTGGATGTTCCACCAGTAATCTATCACCTGCTCTGCGCCCTAGTGAATATCAAAGGCGCCGTTGGTGGCTACTGCATCCGCATATTCTGCCGCCGTCCAGTTATTGTCGTCATCTACAAAATCATTCACCGCCGAGAGGTCGATGTTGTTGTTCATGTTATAGGTTTCAATACTGGTGTTGCTACCCCGCCCTGTTTCACGCAACTGGAATATAGTTGGTGACACCTGGTCGGTAGTAATTGCCCTGGTGCCGCTATAAATGGTAGCGGCGCTTCCCACCGCATTGGCGGTAACCCTGTTGGCTGATACCTGGTTGTTTATTACCGGTGCCCCGGCGGGAAAGCGCTGTTTGAATTGGTTGGATAAGGAATTTTGGGTTTGGCCGGTGGTAGCGTGTCCCGGATCTTTAGCATGTTTGATGATGGCATCTGTAAATACAATTTCCCCGTTTACTGCATTAACATAAATGTAAGCCCTGCTGAATGGTTGCAGTGCATAGATGTTGAATTTATAGGCCAGGCAGATTTTTCCTTTCTCCTTCAGGATATCTTCTATGAATACAAGCTCTCCTGTGGGTGTTTGGAAATCGCGATCACCAGTTAAAGGCCTGTCCCAGGCAAATACCGTTGCATTGGTGTATTTCATGGCGCGTTTTAATGCGGCAGCTTCTGATAATATGGGCATCGTGGAAATGCTGTCATTGATGGGATAAAACTCCAGTTGCATTAGCAATACTTTTCCTTCGCGCCCGGCATTGGTAACAATACCGTGTTCTACTTTTATTCCTTTGAAATATTGTTGAAACTTACGCAGCTCTATACCCTTGTAATTTTCAACGCCAGGCTGTTGGCGCAAAGCATCTTTACCGGGGCGCAGTTGAAGATGGTCGTTTAGCCATTGGCCGGCGCTTTCCTGGGGTACTGCCACATCTTTTGAAAGCAGCAGGGCGGCCTGGGTGGGATTGTTCTTATTGACTTGAAATTTGTAGTAAGACTGGGTGGTGTTTATCTTTTCTGTTTGCAGTTGGGCCTCCATCTTCAATAATCCGGGTTGTGCATAGGATAAAAACATACCACCACCCAGGAAAGCCACCACCATGGCTAGTCGTATAAACATTTTCATTGTGTAGAGATTTTTTACATGTAGGTTGATTGAATAAATAAATCACTGAGCCTGGTTTTACCGGCTGCAAAGTGACATGCTTAAAAATTATATATTTAAAAATACAGTATAATGGCTGAATTCGATACCCTTTTGAAATTATTGATCATTTGACTAAGTAGGCGGTACCATTTCGCGGGAGAAAAGAAGCAGTAAAAAATCCTGGGTTAGTTAACCAGGAAAGTATTGTGCTCCCGATTTGCTTTTAGGTAAAAGGGGGTAAGGAGGAAAATTTTTGTGAAAAAGTATTGGAAGGATTTAATGTGTGGGTTGCCGATGGGTATGCAGGGCTATAATTGCTGGCCAGTAATTTACCCGGTGTATATAGGAACCCATTTACCTGACAAGTAAACAATGGCCTTTTTTTGAATA
>JBBQOJ010000535.1:0-3216 GCA_038330815.1 Chitinophagales bacterium
AGCACTGGTATCATTGAGTTCATTTTCCACTTCGGCTTTTATTAATAATATTTCTCCATATCTAAACAGGCGCAGGTTTTTATTGGTATTGTCATTATCCCCGTTATAGGTTTCCATCGACCTGCTTACCCAGGCTTTGTAATTACTATACAGGTTAGGTGCTCCACTGTTAACAGTAAAACCATCCCAAAGGGTTTGCCCTCTTGTTAAAATGGTAGCTGCTTTGCGTTTATCGCCAGTTTCATACGCATTCACCAGGTCTTGTGAAGGCGTGTTAAAACCCCATCCCAAACCATCTACATTGGGCGACTGCACCTGTGAATATTGCTGGACACCTTTATTGGGATTAATGCCAACTGCATTCACTTCCCAAATAGACTCTGAAGAAAATTCGCCTGTTTCTCTCCAAATAGTTGCATAATCGGGAACTAGCGCATACTGTGTATTTGTGATGATGGCATCACACATTGTTTTTGACTGGCTCCATTTTTTTTGATACAGGTAAACTTTTGAAAGTAAAGCCTGTGCTGCAGCCTTGGTTACCCTGCCATTTTCTGCGGTGGCCGGCAAGGTGCTGATAGCATCATTCAGGTCTGCTTCAATAAAAGCATAAATTTCGGTCGCAGAAGCCCTGTTACTTGAAGTGAGGATATCAGCCTGCGATTCCAGTACACGATCTATTTTAGGCACACCGCCAAAAGTCCTTACCAGGTTCCAGTAAAAATAAGCCCTCAACATTTTTGCTTCGCCGATATACCTATTTTTTTCTGCTGCAGCAAGGTTCATTTCAGGAAAGAATTGAAGTGCATAACATGCCCTCCCGATTCCTTCAAAATTTCCTATCCAAACTTCATCAAAAGAAATGCTGCTGCTAAGGAATGACCAGTTGTCCAGCAAATCCTTATCAGTGCCTGTGTCTCCTGTAAAACTTCCTTTATCTGCGTCATCAGAGGTAATGCTCGAAATACCGATCCAGGAAAAAGCATGTACATTCCAATCGTATAATTTTGAATACACAGCAACAATTAGCCTTTGAGCACCATCAGAGGGGTTGTTGATTAAATCTGCAACGGTTACCGTACGGGGAGGTTCTTCCAAAAATTTTTTGGAGCAGGAAAATGAAATAAAAAAAATCAGCGGCAACAAAAGATATTTATATAAACGTTTCATACAACTTATTTTTTATTATTTTAATTGAAGGTTTACTCCCACCATATAGGTTGCTGCTATTGGGTAGATGTTCAATTCTATACCAGATGCAGTGGGTGTTCCTGGAAGCTCAGGCGTAAAGCCAGTATATTTTGTGAATATAAACGGATTTTGTGCGCTGGCATAAAACCGAAAACTTTGTAATGGGTTGTGCTCCCCTTTTATTTTAAAAGTATACCCAGCTGTAAGGTTGTTGATCCGTAAAAAAGAACCGGATTCAACAAAATAATCCGATACGGCCGTGGATCCGTTAAATGCCCTGGGATTTACATTGTTATTAGAACCGGGTTGCCAGTAATTCTTCGCCACATCGAACTCTGCATTATAATTGCCGCCAAAGCGTACGCCTTTTTTTGCATTGTACACTTTGTTGCCGGCATTGCCGAAAATATCTATTGAAAAATCAAATTGTTTCCAGCTAACCGTAGCATTTAAACCATAAAAAAGTTTAGGTTGATAAGAGCCTGCAAACACTTTATCGTCTTCATTAATCACGCCATCGTTATTGGTATCGTCCAACCTGAAATCGCCGGGTTGCGTATTGTCCAGACGTGGGTAAGCTGCTATTTCCGCCGCATCTTGAAATATGCCATTTGTTTTGTACACCCAAAACTCACCAATTGACTGCCCAACCGAAGTTTTTGTACTGGTTGTTCCGTTGCCAAGTCCGCCATCAACAATTGCCTGGCCAGCCCCTATGCTTTCTACCCTGTTTTTATTAAATGTAATATTTCCACGTACTGAATACCGTATGTTCCCTGTCGTTCCATTGTTCCATCCTAAAGACAATTCTAACCCTTCATTCAAAATGTCGGCAGCATTGGTAATAAATTCATTTCCAAAACCAAGCGATGGCAATGGTATCCTGTATAATGCCTTGGTTGCTTTTTTGTGGTAATAGTCTATTTCTCCAGTTAAGTGGCCGTTCAAGGCTTTAAATTCAACACCAAAGTCAAACTCTTTTACAACTTCCCATTGCAGGTTAGGATCTCTGATACCGGTGATGGTAGCTCCATTGATCCGGTTTGTGCCGAAATACGCAAAATTATCTAAAGTTGGTATCAGGTCAAACGAACCTGGTGCTACTACATCATTGCCTACTTCACCATAACTGGATCTCAGTTTAAGGAAATCAACTATTTTTTGATTCTTCATAAAGCTTTCACTGGTAACAATCCATCCTAAGCCAACAGAATAAAAATTACCCCACCTGTTGGTAGTTGGAAAATTACTATTGCCGTCTCTGCGGTAAGTGGCACTTAAAAGATACTTATCGAGATAGCCATAATTAGCCCTCAAAAAATAAGATTCCCGCCTGAAATAATTACCAATTGGTCTCCTTTGTTCATTCACCTGGCCACGGGCAGTATCTGTAAAATTCAATTGCCAGGTAGTTTTATCATTGATTATGTTGCCATTATTAATATTGGCAACCTGCGACCAGCCATCTCTCCTTTCTGCTGTATGCCCTGCCGTTAGTTTCAAATTATGTGCAGTTCCAAATTTTTTTTCGTAGGTGAAGAAATTATCCCATGTCCAGTGGTAAATACTATCCCTGTTAAACCTAAGGTCGCTTTTTTCATTTTGCTGGCCTGCCAATTGCCCTGAAGGAAGATAAGTTGCATACACGGGTACATACACCCATCCATTATTTTGTTCCAGGTCTATCCCGAAAGAAGACCGGAACGAGAGCCCTTTAATAATTTGGTATTCACCCCAAAGAGAACCTGTAGCCCGGTCGCCATAGCTTCTGTCGTTTAATTCTTTTAATGTTGCTAAAGGATTACCCACATTGCTTTTTTCTGTATTACCCCAGGTACCGTCTGCATTTTTAGCATTGAATAAGGGGGCAGCTATATAGGCAGTAGTAAAAAGGCCGTAAGGTTTATTATTAGAAATGTAATGTGAATAAGCAAGGTTATTACCAACCTTTAATTTTTTACTGATGGTAAGCTCATGGTTGAGGCGGATGGTGAGGCGCTGGTAGTTGTTGTCGATCAAAGTGCC
>JBBQOJ010000536.1:0-3200 GCA_038330815.1 Chitinophagales bacterium
AATATTTGTGCCAACCTTACCGAAGAGCAGTTTGATAAAATGATCGATGTATCGATGGGGATGAAGCCGTTGTGGGAGAATGCATTGGGTAGGGATTGGGAACAGAAAATGAACCGTGGAACGTTGAGGAAATTGTACGAACGCTTCTAAAAGGAACAGATTAAATAAAAAAGGGTTTCAGTGACGCCGTTTTTTTATGATTGGTTGATAAATTCAAAGCACTCCTGACTAGGTCACCAAAAAAAATATTGTTAAAACCGCCAACAATATTACTTCGTAGGTGTTATGGAATTCGTAAAAATCAACTCCACAAAAACAAACATCAATTTATGAAAAAGAATTTTCTTAACTACGTTTTAGCTACAGCAACTGCCGGTACAATGCTAATTTCCTGTAATAGTGCAGAAACCACTACAGAAGAAAACAAAGATTCTATCGCAGCGGGTGCTATGACCGAACAGCCAATGACTGCCACAGAAGAAGGCGTTATGGTAGGTGGCGCTAAAATGGTAGCTTCAAAAAATATTGTAGAAAACGCAGCAGGTTCAGCAGATCATACCACGCTGGTAGCCGCTGTTACTGCAGCAGGTTTAGGAGAAACACTGAGTGGCGCAGGTCCGTTCACCGTATTTGCTCCTACCAATGCCGCCTTTGATAAATTACCTGCCGGCACAGTAGAAGGTTTATTGAAAGCAGAAAAGAAGGCAGACCTTACCAAGGTATTGACTTTTCACGTTGTTCCGGGTGCAGTAAAAGCAGCAGACCTGACAGATGGCCAGAAAATTAAAACAGTACAGGGCCAGGAACTGACCGTATCTATTAAAGATGGCGTAGTAAAAATTGATGGTGCAACAGTTACAACTGCTGATGTAATTTCAAGCAATGGCGTAACGCATGTAATTGATGCCGTATTATTGCCTAAATAATAATTTATAATAGCCAATCATTTAATTAACCGGGGGTAGCGCAATGCTACTCCCGGTTATTTCGTTACAGGAGCCAGGCTGATGGTAATTTTTGCTGGCATTTTAAATCCCGGGTAGGTGCTAAGTTTTTATGCGAGACACCAGACCAGGAAACAAAGTTGGGAGGTAATTTTATTTTTTCATAAAAGGATGGAGTATGATAACACTATTTATTTGAACTCTTCACCACGGATGCCGCTTCATTAAACCGACTAATTATTTCGAAATGTTGCATCAAATAACAAAAGCCTACCTTTGCACCCTACACCACTTAACAATACGGCAGGTTGTAAGCCGCTGTGGTAAATATTTTCCCCGCTGATTCAGAAAATGCAACGTCTTTCCAGCCTTTTAAAAATTAAACCATTACATGGCATTCAAAAAATTAGAACTCATTGAACCTATCCTTAAAGCATTGACCGACGAAGGATATACTACCCCAACTCCCATTCAGCAACAAGCCATACCCCTTGTACTGGAACAACGCGATTTACTAGGTTGTGCACAAACCGGCACAGGAAAAACAGCCGCATTTGCTATTCCGATTTTACAGTTGTTATTTCAGCAGAAAGACAGGGAAACAGGCCGTAAACAAATTAAAGCTTTAATACTAACGCCCACCAGGGAGTTGGCCATTCAAATTGATGAAAGTTTTGCCGCGTATGGAAAATATACCGGGCTTACCCACATGGTGATCTTTGGGGGCGTTTCACAGTTTCACCAAACCAATCAGCTAAAAAATGGGGTAGATATCCTGGTGGCCACCCCCGGCAGACTGCTCGACCTGATGAGCCAGGGATTTATTGGTTTGCAACACCTCAAAATATTTGTGCTTGATGAAGCAGACAGAATGCTGGACATGGGTTTTATTCACGATGTAAAACGCGTTATAATAAAATTACCCGCTAAAAGACAGACCCTGTTTTTCTCCGCAACAATGCCCCCCGAAATTCAAAAGCTGGCAAATGTGCTGTTAACCGATCCGGCCAAAGTAGAAGTTACCCCGGTGTCGTCTACAGTAGAAGCGATTGACCAGAGCCTGTTTTATGTAGACAAAAATAATAAACCAGGATTACTGTTATACCTGCTTAAGAATGATAAAATTGTAACCGCATTGGTATTCACCCGCACCAAACACGGCGCTGATAAAGTGGTAAAAATATTGCATCGCGAAAATATTACGGCAGCCGCCATTCACGGTAATAAGTCGCAAAATGCACGACAAAATGCACTTAGCAGTTTTAAAAACGGCAACCTTCGGGTGTTGGTGGCTACGGATATTGCCGCAAGGGGTATCGATATTGATGAATTAACACACGTGATTAATTTTGAATTACCCAATGTACCCGAAACCTATGTGCATCGTATAGGCCGTACCGGTAGGGCTGGTAATACCGGCATCGCCTTATCGTTTTGTGATGCAGAAGAAAGAACGGAATTAAAGGATATTCAAAAACTAATTGGAAAAAACATACCAATCGTAGATAGTCATCCATTCCCTTTAAGTGCGGGGTCAACGACCAGTGCTGCACCTGCTACGCAAAAACCGGCTTTCAGGAAACAAGGCAATAATTTTCACTCTTCTGACCGTGGTGGCCGACGAGGATACGGCATGCAACGTACCGGGAATAAATAGCGGTAAACGTAGCCAGTCAAAATTATTTTAATTCACTTAACCGAAGTACTAACTTCGGTTTTTTAATGTTTGTTTGAAAAAAGCCAGCCATGAATCCGAAAAATTACTTGTCCTATTTACTCAATCCACTGGAATTGTTGAGGACAAAAAAAGTACTGCATGTAAATCCAACTGCCGTGGCGGAAAGAAAAGAGCCGGAATCAATACGGTTATTTGTGTATGATTATGATGATACAGATCTTTCGGTAAAGCAACTGTCAGACATTCCCTCCTGCTTTGAATATATTGATTCTCCAAAAACAACCTGGTTAAATGTAGATGGCCTGCGAAAGGATGATGTGGAAGCCATCTGTAAACATTATAATATTCATAATCTTATAGTGGAGGATATTTTAAGTGTGGGGCAACGCCCCAAGATGGATGAAATTGATGGCTTGCTTTTTTGCGTGCTCAACATGATGTATTTTAATGAAAGGGACTCAACGGTTGAAATTGAACAAATAAGCATTGTATTGGGGAAGCAATTTGTAATTAGTTTCCAGGAAGATGAAAAGCGCGACGTGTTTAACCCTCTCCGTGAAAGGCTAAAAATCAACGGC
>JBBQOJ010000537.1:0-3198 GCA_038330815.1 Chitinophagales bacterium
CGCTGTAAATAGGATTGCGTAGTTTTAAACGTTGCTCTATAAAGTAAGGACGCATATCAAAACATTTCATTCCCATTACTTTTTTAGCGATCTCGCCGTCCGTCAAATTCACTTTGGCCGTTCCGAACGTAACCACGTTAATGCTCGTTGGTTGTGCTACGCCAATGGCATAACTTACCTGTACCAGCACTTCGTCGCATAAGCCCGCTGCCACTAAATTTTTTGCTACGTGACGTGTAGCATAAGCCGCACTCCTGTCTACTTTGCTTGGATCTTTACCACTAAATGCACCTCCGCCGTGAGCGCCTTTTCCGCCGTAGGTATCTACGATGATCTTGCGGCCCGTTAAACCGGTATCGCCATGTGGCCCCCCGATTACAAATTTACCGGTTGGGTTAATATGGTATTTTATCTTGTTATTGAATAGATGAGCATATTTAGGATATTTGGCTACAACCCTTGGTATTAATACGTTGATGACGTCTTTTTTGATCTTCGCCAGCATGGTCTCTTCTTTACCAAAATCATCATGTTGCGTGGAAACTACAATTGCGTCTATACGTACCGGTTGGTTATTATCATCGTACTCCAGTGTTACCTGGCTTTTTGCATCCGGGCGTAAATACTTAATTTCTTTATTCTCCCTTCGTATGGCAGCAAGTTCTATCAAAAGAAAATGGGCAAGGTCAAGGGCCAGCGGCATATAATTTTCTGTTTCATTGGTGGCATAACCGAACATCATCCCCTGGTCACCTGCCCCCTGCTCTTCCTTTTTTTTGCGGTCAACGCCCTGGTTGATATCTGACGACTGCTCATGAATGGCAGATAAGATACCGCAGGAATTGGCTTCAAACATATATTCGCTTTTTGTGTAGCCGATTTTACGGATAACGCCCCGGGCAATTTCCTGTACGTCCAGGTAAGCCTTACTTTTTACTTCACCTGCCAACACTACCTGCCCGGTGGTAACCAGCGTTTCGCAAGCTACCTTGCTATCGGGGTCAAAGGCAAGGAAATTATCAATCAACGCATCACTGATCTGGTCAGCTACTTTATCCGGGTGTCCTTCACTAACAGACTCTGAGGTAAACAAATAAGGCATAAGGTTTTAAATTTTGAGGTGCAAAGATAGGGTTCCCCATGTAAACAACAAAGCCTCCACATTTAATGGAGGCTTTATTTAGAAAACTTAGCTTATTAGATATTTGACCAAACAATTCTCATCCGCAACCGGTAGTTGGCGTTACTGCCGTTCCCAATTTTTACCCTTCCAAAAGCGAGGTTGTTTTTATACACCAGCGTAAAACCATAGTAGTTCAAATTATAGGGTGCGTATACCCTGAAATTATAATTAGTACCTCCCCTGGTTACAAGATTTTGAACATACCTCGTAAGGTTAAAGGTATAAGTGGCACGCGTGCCGAGTGCATCCGTCTTTGTTTTTAAGAAACCACCATAGTAATTTTCATCGATTCCATTGCTGGGGAAGAAACTATTGGTCCGGTTATCAGGATTGTAAAATTCACTTGGGCTAAGATCGTAATATAGCGGCTTGTAACGGTTGGTGGTACTGGTGTCCTTGATATCAAGGTAAAGATAATTGGGAGGGGTGAGCACGTTATTACCCGCTGTTCCCGGTATTTGCTCGATTATAATTTCTGCGCGATGAATAATCCTGTTGGTAAGCGTAGCCAACTGCGGAATATGCAGGTTAATGGCCGATCCCGGGGCAGACTGGATGTACAATGCATTGGCATCAACATTATTCGGGAATTCGCTAACACTGGTATCCCGCTGTATAAAATTAGCATTGGCAGATGGCGTTACATTAAAAGTAGCGCCGGTTGCCATTGCAAAATTTGAGTAAAAGGTATCCTTCACATTGGCATTGATGGCAATATAATGCACTTCAAGCCTGGTGGCAGCCGCCGCAAGATTAATATAAAATAACCCGTTGGCGTCGTTGTTACCATCGGCCACTACCGCAAAGCCCTTAAATTTTTCCTGGAAAAGCGAATCGTTTCTGTAAAAATTATTTAACCCGTTGGCGCTGGTATCACCCGATGTTAAGGTGGCTAAAAAAGCAGGGGTAAGTTTAATACGAATCTGGTTGGTAATGGAATCCCGCGGACTTGTGCCAAAATAGGTTAGCTTTTTAAGATCGGGTTGGTACACCGTGGTTTCTCCTATTTTGTTACCGAGGTAAGGTTTATTGGGTTGAAAGTTAAGGTAGTGGGCCACTGTATCAGTAAAATTAGAAGTAGCCCGGTCTAACTGGTAAACGCTTAAATGTTGAGGCTTACTGGTATCGCCATAGAAACCGGTGTAGGCAAGGCATAAAAATACGGAATCAAACCTTGTTCCTGGCTTGCTAACGGCATCGATGGTGTCCCTTGCGCTGCCAAAAAAATATGGGAAAAAAGTAGGCTTTAATTCAAGAAAGATATCAGCCCTGGTTTTACCAAACACCGGGTCGTTATTGATAGCGCCCAACACATGGGGTTCAGCACGGCTGATTTTGGTACTATCAACATTTTGTTCGCGAAAGGCATCAATAGTAAGTAAGTCTTCAAAAGTGTTCACATTGTCCACCGCAGGAATCAGGTCGGCGCCTAGTTCCGTGCTGTCAATTTTGGTACAACCCTGGGAGAAAAAAAAGAAAGCAGCCAATCCGGCTATATATAATCGTGATAAATTTATCTGCACAAAAACTGAATTTTTAAAAATGGGTGGGAATTAAAACAACTACTTGGAAAGGTCGGCATATAATTGTAAATAGTCTGTTAAATCACTTTCCGCATTAAAAGGCAGTGTTTTTTTACCCTTTATTTTACTGAATTCCTCCACCAGGTTTTTATCAATATTTTCTGATCCAAAGGTTACGGCATCGGCATAGGAAGCTCCCCCACGAAACAGGGAGTTATTGCTAAAATCCTTAAAATAGTCAAGTTCTTTCTTGCCTACATTGTCATTGATGGCCACCAGTTTTAAAAAATCGGCGCTCAACTTTTCATTGAACGTATTTTCACCGATGGTATAAACCACTTTACAGTTACTAAATACAGGTTCTTTCTTATAAGCTGTTTTAATAAACATAGGAATTAGACCGGTCATCCACCCGCTGCAATGGATAATGTCCGGCGGCCAGCCAAATTTCTTCACCGTCTCCAGGGCGCCTTTACAAAACAGGGCGGTTCT
>JBBQOJ010000538.1:0-3190 GCA_038330815.1 Chitinophagales bacterium
TCCCACTATCCTTAATCCTACGGGTGCACCTGGCATTGCAGGTTATAATCCGCTGGCCAGGTTAACCACTTTTCCAAGTAAAAGGGGCACCAGTGCATGGGTCAATAATATTCCGATTACTGCGGTTGATATAGCTGCAGTCAATGGGGTAGTACATAAAGTGGCGGCACTGGTATCGCCGCCCAGTAAATTTATCTGGGACGAAGTGAACACCAATACCGACCTTACTTATTTAAGGGCCGCCATTATTCGTGCAGATAGCGGCATTGCGGCACCAGCCAGGCTACAAACGGCATTGAGCACTTTTGGCGCTAACCTTACTGTATTGGCACCCACCAATGCCGCGTTCCGGGCCACCCTAACCGGCGTTATCACACAGGCACTTATTCCCTTAATTACGAGGCAATTAATTGCCGGTGGCGCTACTCCCGCGGCCGCTGCTGCGCAGGCCCCTGCACTGGCCCAGGCACAGGCTACCGCCTTGGCCGCTACACCAAATGTATTTAGCAACAGCGCACTTTACAGTTCACTTACCGCTCAAACGGTAAGGGGGCTGGTAGTTTATCATGTATTAGGTACCACCATACCAGGTATCAGGGTATTTAGTGTAAATATTCCTACTACCGCCACCGTAGTAAAAACGCTGTTAAACCAAGCCGTGCCTCCACATCCAGGCGTAACAGTGCAGGCCACTTTTACAGGGCCTTTTGTTACCGCGGCTACCGTAAAAGGTGTTGCCAATGCCACCGCAGCCAACCTGGTGTTGCCTGCTGACCTTAACATGGTGAATGGTATTGTGCATAAAATTGACCAGGTATTAATGCCATTGTAAATAAATTAAAATAAAATCGGCTGTCTCCATCGGGGCAGTCGATTTTTTTTACCAGGGAAACCAGCCAACACCGTCACCGCAGGGGGAGGGTGGTAACGGGTTAAAATAAATGGGTAGCAGGTTTGTCCCCCACCGGAACAGGATATCCTTATGTACTGTTTACAGCACTGTTATGGTTAACCACCAGGAGGTTAAATGTAAAGTAATAAGTCAATTTGCTTATCTGACTCCGAAAGAATAAATTTGCACATCGTTTAAAATCAACGTCAATTAAAAACCCGGGGCCACCGGGTTAAATTAACCAAATAACCATCATAGCATATGCGACAAATTGCGTTTAGAGAAGCTTTGAGAGAAGCCATGCAGGAAGAAATGAGAAGGGACGAGCGGGTTTTTTTAATGGGAGAAGAAGTAGCCGAATATAATGGAGCTTATAAAGTGAGCCAGGGTATGCTGGATGAATTTGGAGACAAAAGGATTATTGATACCCCGATAGCTGAGTTAGGTTTTGCCGCCATCGCTGTTGGTGCGGCTCAAAACGGGTTAAGGCCCATCGTAGAATTTATGACCTGGAACTTTGCGGTATTACCCCTCGACCAGATTTTAAATACGGCCTCTAAAATGCTGGCGATGAGTGGTGGCCAGGTGGGTTGCCCCATTGTCTTTCGCGGTCCTAATGGAAGTGCAGGTCAGTTAGGTGCACAGCATTCTACCGCTTTTGAAGCGATGTATGCCAATATTCCCGGTTTAAAAGTAGTATCTGTAAGCAATCCATACGATGCGAAAGGCTTGTTGAAAAGCGCTATCCGCGACGATGACCCGGTGATGTTTATGGAAAGTGAAGTAATGTATGGCGAAAAGGGGGAGGTACCCGAAGAAGAGTACCTGTTGCCGATAGGCAAGGCCTTTGTAAAAAGAACCGGGAAAGATGTAACCATTGTTTCTTTTAATAAAATGATGAAGGTAGCGCTGGGTGCCGCCGAAGAATTAGCCAAGGAAGGCATTGAGGCAGAGGTGATTGACCTTGCCACCATCCGCCCCCTGGATTGGTTCACCATATTGGAAAGTGTGAAGAAAACCAATCGGCTGGTGATTGTTGAAGAGCAGTGGCCGTTTGCTTCGGTATCTTCCGAAATTACTTATCGCATTCAAAAAGAAGGGTTCGATTACCTGGATGCTCCCATCCGCCGCATTACCTCTGTTGATGCGCCGATGCACTACGCCCCTAACCTGGTGGCATTATACCTGCCTGATATTCCACGCACGGTAAAACTGGTAAAAGAAGTAATGTACCTGAAAAAATAATTTACTGAATATTTATAATTCTGCATCCCCGGGGCATCTACCCCGGGATTTTTGTTTTTATTCGCGTGATACCGCGGCCAAACCGGATACTTTCAAGGAAAATTCGTGTAAATAACTTCCCGCTTTTACCCGTATTGGATTACCATCGTTCTAATGAATTAGTAATAAGCCCAAAAGTGGCTGCACAACAATAAGATAACTTACTGTTGCTCCCGCTTTTCTAAACTCAATAAGTGCGCCTGCGCTGGGTTATATTGGCAGCACCCGCAAAAGTGCCCTATTAATGCACTGCAAGGCACTTTGTAGTATGATAATTGAGTAGTTTTTACTGGTGCCAGGGCACAGGACAATGGCCCATTTTTTACAATGTAAATTCTAATATTATGAGACACATTTTGATCCCCCTTTTTGCAATTTTGACATCCACTGCGGTTGGTCAGACTTTTGAAATCGGCGCAAAGGCCGGTGTTAACGTAAGTAATTTTACCGGAACAGATAGCTGGCAGGGTGCCAAAACCAAGTCATTGGTTGGTTTTCATGCTGGTGCGTTTGTGAGTTTCTTTCTTGGAAACAATTTTGCCATCCAGCCGGAGGTATTGGTTTCTTCCCAGGGAGCCAAATACGAAGATGCTACCAGTTCACAGAATCTGCAGGTTACCTATATCAACCTGCCGGTGTTATTGAAATTCAGAACGAATAGCGGTTTTTATGTAGAAGCTGGACCGCAGTTCGGCTTTAAAGCCAGCGAAAAAAGTTCCAGCATCGATAGCCTGGCAAAAAATACCGATCTCTCCCTTGCCGGTGGCATTGGATTTCACAGTAAAAGCGGACTGGGAATTGGCGCAAGGTATACTGCCGGTATGTCCAAAGTGGGTGATTTTAAGCCACAAAATGGTATTGATCCCGATTACAAAAACGGTGTATTCCAGTTGAGTCTTTTTTACACCCTTTTCAGGCGGAGGTAATCATATCAACTGTATAAGGTAAGGGTAGTCAACCGGGTGAGGGCATTTGCTACCCTTACTGTCTTGTTCAGCCAGCTGAAGTCTTACC
>JBBQOJ010000539.1:0-3183 GCA_038330815.1 Chitinophagales bacterium
ACGCTAAGGCGCAACGGAATCACCAGCGAAACCCCGACGTCGTAGGGATTCAAAAATTATTGCTGAAGACTGAATATGCGGGGACTTGTCGTACTTCGAATCGAATATTTGGTTGCCCTCCGTGTTGCGTTTTTAATTGTGAGCGGGATGCCCGCGTGAGTGATTGGAGTGGAAAGCCCGCACCCCGATTCATCGGGGGAGGACTTGCAACGGAAAGCGCGGTGCCCCCCGATGCAATCGGGGGGCACACGCCCAAAAAAGATTGACCGGTAGCCTATTCACTTATTTCGGCGAGGTAGCCAAGCACGGGTTGGTTGTTGATTAACACCGTTACCGGGTATTCATCTTCGTCTTCAAACTTGTGGGTGAAAACGAGGTTGCCGCCAGAAATCCTGTAGTCTACGGTTTTGGTTTTCTTTTTTTTGCCTTCCCCAATTTCAAGAGCTACTATATCAATTGGTTTGGCTGTGTTGATTTTGAGGGTAAAGCTGACGCCCTTTCCAGGCTTTGCTTTCAGTAATCCTTCTGCCGGTGAAAACTTGCCCAGGCCATAGTCGTAGGCAGCGCCCCATACCATGGGCAGGGAAAAAAATGCCCCTGAACTTTTGGGTCCCGGTCCCAGTTGCCAGGCACCGTTATCGGGAAAGTGCTGCAGGTTGAAAAGTACCCGGTTAGCAAAAAAATAATTATCGTTGTAGGCCTTGGTAAATACAGTTAATTTATCATTGAGATAGCCGCTACCCCAGGTTGGATCAACATAAAACCAGGTATCCGGACTTTGCCCTAACTGCACCACCGCCCAGGTGTGGTTGAGTTCATCCGGTTTTTCCCCGATTTGTTCCGTATTGTATTTGGCATAACCATCCACCGTGAGGCAGCGGATTTTTACCACGCTGCACATATCCTGGAACAGGGCTGCATAACCCGCGGCATTGGCCTTTCTTGTTTTCAATACCAGGTCGGTACTTATTTTTTCGTTGTCGCTGTTACGGGCAGCTTTTATATCAAGTGTGATATGTTTGGTAATCCAGTTAAAGATGGCCCGTACTTTATCTTTAGAATCAGGAAAGTTTTTGGTGAGTATAAAACTAATGGTGCCGGTATTAAGCGTATCCAGGGGCCCTACGGAATTTATAAAGTCATCCACTACTTTAAAATCAGTTTTCGTTTGTTGGGCGCTGGTAGTAATTGCCGGTAATTGTAACAGCACAGCTGCCAGCAGGACATACATATATTTCATACCAATAAAATTAACCATTAAGCCGTTAAGAGAATCTAAAAATTTGGCTGTTGCGATGGGTTGGTGCGGATGCTTTTATCCTCCATGGAGCATAGCCGCCTTAGTAAAGGTTCGTTAACTACCACCGCCCATGAAAGCCGGGGCCAAACGGGTGCATTTATAATTGGCGCTTACTATTTACACCAGGTGGGCGGTGGTGACGCCGCCCACGGTTGCCTCCCCTGGCTATGGTGTCCTCACCGGCCAGTGACAATTTTAAATGCACCCGGCCAAACAACCGTGCATTGATATGGTCGATTTTTTTTATTTTGTGCTGCCATTAAAACAGCCCGGCCGATGATTGATTTTACTACCACGATATTAAAATATGGCCAGCAGGGGGATAAAACGGGCTGGACTTATATTGTAATACCCGCCGCGTTGGGAGTACAACTGCAGCCGGTTGGCAAGAAGTCGTTCCGCGTGAAGGGCAAGCTGGATAACCTTGCGTTGAATGGCGTGGCGTTAATTCCTATGGGTGGCGGCGATTTTATGATGGCCCTCAATGCCGAACTTCGGAAGGCGATCGGTAAAACAAAGGGTGCAAGCATACGGGTGCAGTTATCCCTTGACATAGTGCCCTACCAGGTAAATGCTGTTTTTATGGCCTGCCTCGAAGATGAGCCTTCTGCGCTGGCCTATTTCAATTCCTTATCCCTTTCACACCAACATTATTTTAGTAAATGGATTGAATCGGCTAAAACCAACAGCACGCAGGTAAAGCGGATTGCCCAGGCTGTTTCGGCGCTCGCCTTAAAAATGGGCTATCCTGAAATGATAAGGGCACAAAAAGAGCAGCGCGATTTGCCAGGCAGGGAGTGATAATTTATCAACGTAAAATGGAAAGAATTATAAGAAACCCTTCGGCAGCAATGCGGATCGGGTTATATGGGTAGTTGGTAATCGTACCCCACCGCTTCCAGAAAATGGCGGTTTAAAAAGGTTAATTTTAGGTTCGGTGCATTTGGCCGAGATTTACCACGACAGGGCAACGGCCGGTGTTGTGAATTTTAATTTTACCCGGCAAGCTTATTCAAAAAGAACGGGAACGTTATTTACAAAAATACCCTTAGCAATAAGGCAAACCCATGGTCCTTTTTTGGATTATCTAAAATAGTAACTACGTGCAGACCGGCGGGCGTCCATACTTTAAAAAGGTCGCCTTTTTTATGTTTGGATATGGCATCATCCAGTTGTTGCAGCATTACACCGCGAATAAACCAGCCGAGGTCGCCACCCCTGGAAGCGGAGGCATTGTCTGCACTGTAGGTACGGGCCATCGATTGAAAACTACTGCTATCCGTACTAATTCTTTTAATGATATTACCGGCCAGGGAATCAGCAAAGCGGGTACTAAAGGCCGATGTGTCAATCAAAATATGACTCACATGGTAAAAGGTATTGGGCACTTTGGCCAGTACTTTCAATAAGTAATTACCACCTTTAAACGGGCCGTACACTTTCCCAACTTTTCCCTTGTAGGCGATACTGTCTGCCAGTCCGATAAAGTTGCTGGTACTCACTACCGTAACCGTATCAATCCTGTATTTTTTTTTGATTTTGTACTTCACATAGCCAATGGGATCACTGGTGGTATCCAATTGTTTTTTTATGGTGGCCAGCGACTGGCTGTAAACCAAATTGCTGACAAGGATAAAGAAAAGTAGTATTAGAAATTGCTTCAAGGTTGTTTTTTTACAAATATACAGGTAAAGCCGCACCACGATAATTTTTGAACGCCCTGTCAGGTTCCCGGGAGGGTTAAATGAATGACTATAAAGCCAGTTTTTTAATAATGGATTTTACCTGCTTCTTTAATTCACCTAGTTGCCCGGTTTGTTGCTGGATAAAACTATTGTCCTCGATGCGGCCGGTTACATTTGTCATTTCCTGCTGGTTGCCAT
>JBBQOJ010000540.1:0-3161 GCA_038330815.1 Chitinophagales bacterium
ATACTTCAGTGAAATTAAACGGGGGAAGCTGTAACGCCGCTGCAAAAAAGACCCGGTGTGGTAGAGGAAACAGTAAAATTATACCATGAAGATAATTTTGCAAGGTTGCCAGAACTCACCATGGCCTGGCCAACAGTGGAAGATTACCACCCTGATGCCTACCCGTTACAGGTGTTGGCCCAATACCTTTCGGATGGGAAAAAAGCCCCCCTTTACCAGGTGTTGGTGGAAGATAAAAAATTAACGGCCAATGTGAACATGTACAATAGCACGGCAGAACTGGCAGGGCAAATGCAATTATCTGTTCGTGCATTTGCAGAAAAAGACCTCGATGAAGTAGCTGCTGCCATCCAAATGGCGTTCGCCAAATTTGAAAAAGAAGGAATTTCGGCAAAGGACCTTAGTCGCATAAAAGCTGGTTTGGAAACCCAATTTTATAATTCACTCTCCAGTGTGTTGGGCAAGGGTGCTCAACTGGCCCAATACAATATTTTTGCAGGCAACCCAGGTTTTATAGAGAAAGATGTTAATAGCATATTGGCAGTAACAACAGCCGATGTAATGCGGGTGTACAATAAATATATCCGTAACAAACATTTTGTTGCCACCAGTTTTGTACCCAAGGGAAAGATAGCGCTGGCACTGCAAGGAGCCACCAAAGCCGCTGTGGTGGAAGAGGCCATTGTTGCAGGGGCGGAGACTGAGGTTGATCCTTCTGCCAGTGCCACTTACACGCGAACACCCTCCCAGTTCGATCGAAGCAAAGAACCACCCTATGGCAAAACGCCGGTGGTTAAAATTCCGCCGGTTTGGAGCGAATCCGCAGCCAACGGATTGCGCATTTTTGGTATAGAAAACCAGGAAGTACCCCTGGTACAATTTGAACTGGTGATAGATGGCGGGCTTTTGCTCGAAGACCCAAATAAGGTAGGGGTTGCCAATATAATGGCCCGCATGATGACGCAGGGAACCCGTGATAAAACACCCATTGAATTAGAAGAAGCCATTGAACAATTGGGCGCCGGTATCAATGTAATCGCGGGGACGGAAGACATCCGGATACAGGTTACCACCCTGGCCAGGAACTACCAGCCTACCCTCGCCCTGGTGGAAGAAATCCTGCTTCAACCAAGATGGGATGCTAATGAATTTGCCTTAATAAAACAAGGCATCATCAGCCAACTCCGTCAACAGGAAGGCAACCCGATTGCCATTGCGCAAAACAATTATAACCAGCTGATTTATGGACAAAACAACATCCGTTCAAAAAATAGGTTGGGTACCATCGAAAGTGTAAATGCCATTACCCTGCAGGATGTAAAAGCCTTTTATAACAAAAGTATTTCCCCGGCGGCGGCCCGTATGCATGTGGTAGGGGCGCTGGGAAAAACAGCCATTACAACGCCGTTAAAAAGTCTCCTCACCAAATGGAAGGGGCAGCCTGTCGAAATTCCATCCTTTACTACGCCACAAGCCCCCGCCACTTCCCAGTTATATTTTTATGATGTGCCGGAGGCCAAACAATCGGTGATCCGATTCGGTTATCCTGCGTTACCAGTAACCGACAGAGATTATTACCCGGCTGTGGTTATGAATTATATTTTGGGGGGTGGAGGATTCGCCTCGCAACTTACCCAACAACTGAGGGAAGGCAAAGGGTACACGTACGGCATTACCTCAGGTTTTACCGGCACGGGTGCACCGGGTCCGTTTACCATCGCCAGCAATGTACGCACAAACGTAACACTCGAGTCTGCTCAGTTGATAAAGGACATCCTCCACAATTACGGAAAAAATTATACGGAGAAGGAATTGGAAACCACCAAAAATTTCCTTGTTAAAAGCAATGCCAGGGCATTTGAAACGGCAGGCTCAAAACTGGGCTTGCTCGAAAATATCAGCAAATATGGCTGGAAGGCCGATTACATAAAAGAGCGCGAAGCCATCGTACAACAAATGACCGTTGAACAAATCCGCCAGCTGGCCAGCAAATACCTGGATGCTGATAAAATGATCTGGCTGATCGTTGGCGATGCTGCCAGCCAATTACCACGATTAGCTGCGCTGGGATTTGGCGAGCCTATTTTATTGAATAAATAAGAGGATGGGGCGTGGCCCCCCGATTGCATCGGGGGGCCGGGCTTTCCGTTGCAAGTCCTCGCCACGCTTACCGCGTGCCTATGGGCTTTCCACTTCAATCCCTCACGCAATCACCCGGCGTTGCAAAGGGAGTATACGCGCCGGAATTGTGATTGCAAATTAATAGCCGGCAACAGCAAAACAGGCGACATTTTTTTCTGAAACTACCCTGCGTCGGGGTAAATGCAACATTCATCCAGGGGAAGAAAACGGGTACCATACTTTTACGTTTCGGTCAACAATAAACCTACTATTTGGAGATCGGTTCATTTCAACAATTATTCATTATTAATATTCCCATCATGATACCACGCCCTCAACTGCTGAAAAGTTGCCTGGTAATACTGCTTTGTGCAAATGCCTTTCTGTTAACTGCGCAGTCTCCCGAAGAAAAATTGGTTGCGATGAATATTCAACTGCCGCCGGTTGCAGCACCCTTGGGCAGTTATGTGGATGCGGTGCGGGTAGGTAATTTAATTTTCCTCGCAGGTAAGGGCCCCAGGAAAGAAAACGGGGAATACATTACGGGAAAATTAGGACAGGAACTTACCATTACCGATGGCTATGCCGCAGCCCGGATTACCGCCATAAATCAACTGGCTGTGCTAAAAAAAGAATTGGGCGATTTATCCAAAGTAAAGCGGATTGTAAAAGTAAACGGCTATGTTAATTCACTCGCTATTTTTTACGACCAACCAAAAGTGATCAATGGTTTTTCCGACCTGTTAATTGAAGTGTTTGGCGAATTGGGTAAACATGCCCGCACCGCATTAGGTACCAATACCCTGCCTTTTAATATGGCTGTGGAAGTGGAGATGATTGTAGAAGTAAATTAAATTGCTCCTACTTCCCAGGCGATGTCTCCCTTTAGAATAAGGAAGGTTTTGAGATACCTTGGAGAACTTGCCGTACTAAAGAACGAAAAGAAATTGGTAGCATGGTTAAGTGTGGGCGGGGTTTTCACAATATACGTTGCCCTTATAAAAGTATCTCCGTGAAACCCCGCCTTTTAAAAGTACTTC
>JBBQOJ010000541.1:0-3161 GCA_038330815.1 Chitinophagales bacterium
TGCCTATCAACCCACCCTTTACTTTACCATACAGGGCAAATAGCACGGGGTTAACCAGGTACTTGCCTAATGTGCCCAGGCCGGCTTCTCCATCCCCAAAGGCAGTTTTTAATTTTTCTTTTTTTATGGAAAGGTTTACAAAGGTTTTGCCATCGGTCACCAGGCCCTTCATCAATTTATTGCCAGATTGGTTTTCGATGGCCTGGATGTTATCAAGTACATGTACCGGAAAATTATTAAGCAGCAGGCTGGTTTTATCGGCAAACAGGTCTTCCCCGTTCACCAGTATTTTATCTACCGTTCTCCGCTTAAACTCCAGTGCGCCTGCTTCGTTGATGCTAAACCCCGGCAACTTCACCACAATGTCTTTAAGTTTTCTTTCTTCGCCTTCTTTAAAAGCTTCTACATTAAAAAAGCTGGTGTCGCCCCGTTTCCAGTTACGGGCTGCCAATACCACTTCCTCCAGTACTTTGGGTGCGGGGATTAATACCACCCGCATGGGTTGGAGAAAGAGCGAGTCGCCAGGTAAGAAACTGCGCACCAGCGTAGTGTAGCCTGCATGACTGAAACTTATCAACAGGCTATCCTTACCGGGGATGGATACGTTGATGGAAAAGCTATTTTTTTCACCAGTATTGGTAAAATACAAAATGCCAGCGATGCCTTTTTGGGCAACACGGATGCTACTGCCGTTGAGTGTATCACCGTTCACCGAAAAAAGGTTGCCTTGCAGTCGGCATACGGGTGCCTCCTGGCCGTAGGCTCTTTTCGCATAAAAGGATAACCCACCATACAAAATGATATAAATTAAAAATATGCGAATACGAACGTTCAATAGGCTATTGCTGGGGTTTAGCAGGCGTAACTGGTTGATTGTTTTTGCGGGAGATAAATTTATCCTGTTGTTTAAATGGCTCTTCAAATTCCCTGGGCCAGAATAATGAGTTGTTGATCGTGTCCTCAAAACTATACCGCTGCAAAAAGTATTTTTCATGAAGTGTTAGAAATTCACCTTCCACCATCAAACCCGGCATATCCAATAATGTACTAAAGCCAATAGGCATTGGTATTTCAGTGGCAAACCACATGTCGCAATACGGGGTGCCGTTGGGAAGTGATAAAACGGCCCGTTGGCAGGTAAGTCCCTGGATGGTTCGGGGACCGGGATAAATTTTCCACTGATGAATACCTGTTTCAAATAGGTTTACGAAATTACCTCGAATGCCGAACCGGTATCTTAGCAGCATACTGTCAAGCTGGCAATAGGTGATCGACTGTATGGTATCCATCTCCAAATTATAGCTTTGGAAATTTAAGTCACTTTCTTTATCCATTACAAAACCAATAGGGTATTCGGCTAAATACAGGGGCTTTAAATAAGAGATAATAGCCATATTCTTCCGGTAATAGTATCCATCAAATTTAAGGGTTGCCACTACATGGCTTTTACTCCCATTGGATACAATATCTTTTATAACATTGTATTTAGCAGTAAAATTTTGCGCAGATACAGGATATGTTAAAAAACACAAGAATATACGAATTAAGGGGTGTTTCATATTTCGACTAATTAAAATAAAAGAAAATCCGTTCGATTTGAAATTAATGAAGTTTGAATTGTTTGTTTATTATGTTACTACTCGCAGGGCGGTAAAAATGCAGCTTCAAGTTTAGCTTGTCTTGATGCAACTATTCCTGCACAAATACCTGCAACTATACCTGCCTCATATAGATCGGCAGGTTCACAGCTGTCGGCTTCTATTGTACAGCTTCCTGTAAACGTATAAATGACATTGTAACCATTACAAATTTGCGTTGCGGTACTATTTGCAGAATTTGTTACTGAACAAACTGTGGGCAAATTTTGAATTGAAAATGCTGTCAACGAAGAATGAATTTTATCTTCAGCACTGCTTGTTAGAAAAATTAAAAGCAAGGGTAATAATAAAAGTGTTTTCATGTTTGAAATAGTTAGGTGAACGGATTTTCTTTAAATAAATGTAGGCTAAATATTAAAACGGATGTTGTTTTTTTTTAATATTTAAAATTATAATTTAATATAATTATTACAACATTTTTATATATCTCAAGTCCTATTGTATGATCAATAATTTGAAACTTGGGATACCCGGAAAATTAAGAAAATTACACCTTCAACATCATTTTCTTTCCCGTTCTCACCCCTTCATAAATGGCATCGATAATTTTCAGGTCTTTTAATCCTTCTTCGCCATCCACCGGTACGATGGGCTGTTTGCCTGCTAAAATAATGGCCGCCATCTCGTCCATCTGAACGGTTTGGTGGGTGATGTGCGGTTGGGTTAATTCGCCTTTGTGGGTGCGGCCCTGGATGGGCCCGTAACCCGTTGAGGGCTTTAATTCTGCATAACCTTTATCGCCATTCAGGAAAAACCGGTCGAGGTTGTTCATATTGTAGGTAGACAGGCAGGACGCAACAGCGCCCCCGGGGAAGCCCAACTGGAACTGGATGGTTTCATCCACCCCCGGTTTAAAAAAATCAGGACGGGTTTTTGTTTCCTGGGCAGTAACCCACACCGGCTCTTCTCCCACCATGTAACGGGCGCCATTTACTGCATAAATGCCAATGTCCATCATGGAACCACCACCTGCAAGCTCCTTGTTCAGTCGCCACTGGCTGGGGTTGCCAATGCGAAAACCACATTGCCCCTGGAAAAATAATATTTTACCCAATTCGCCCTCCTTGCGCATCCTGATAACTTCGAGTGTTTTTGCTTCAAAGTGCATGCGGTAACCCACCAGCAATTTTACACCGGCATTTTTGCAAGCCTCCACCATTTCCTTGCCTTCCTTTGCATTCAACGCCATCGGCTTTTCGCAGATCACATGCTTACCTGCTTTGGCTACCCTGAGTGCCTGGGGATGGTGCAGGGCATTGGGCGTAATAATGTACACCGCATCAATATCCGGGTTGTTTTTTATCGCGTCAAAGTTGTCGTAGTTGTAACAATTTTTGTCGGGCACTTTGTATTTACTTTTCCACTCCGTTATTTTGGACGGGGTACCGCTGATTAAACCGGTGATGGTAGCATTTTTGCAGTCGGCCATTGCCTCCGCAACGCGTTTGGCATAACTGCCCAAGCCCATTAATGCAACCCGTAGGGTAGGTCCGTCGGCTGGCC
>JBBQOJ010000542.1:0-3160 GCA_038330815.1 Chitinophagales bacterium
ATCGTTGGGTTTAACGGCTACTACCAGGTCGTATCCGCCCTGCACTGCAAAGGGGTCATTACCAGAAAGATTGCCTCCGGCTTCATCGGGCAGGTTGGCCGAACGGTCTTCCCATGTTTTGTCAGCATCATTGTATTTAAAAAAATGTCCTTCAATACCGGATCCATTGCGATTATCATAGAGGGCATAAAGTATATTCTGGTTGCTGGGTGCTAATGCCAGCACAATCCTGCCATAGGTGCTGGTAGCTTTCCAGCCGGGTACCAGGTCACTGTTGGCAATCCTGTCCCATTCGCCGGTATTACCTGTAGTTGACCGCCAAATTCCGTTACGGGTGGCACCGAAATTAGCGGTTCCTGCCAGGCCAGCGTAAAGGATACCTGTAGAAGTACATACCAGGTCCGTCATTTCACCACTGCCAGCGCTGGCAGGCACGCCCAATACAAAACTCCAGGTAGTACCCCCATTGGTTGATTTGTTTATGCCACCAACAGAGGCAGTGTATACATCGCCGTTTACCGGGTTCACAACAATATTGCTGATAAAGTCACGAAAATTATCAAAGACTTCCAATACACCGACATTAGAACTGGCCAGCCTGTTCCAGGAAAGGCCATTGTCTGTAGACTTGTAAACTCCGTGCCCCAGGTAAGTGGCGCCGCCGCCCGAGGTAGAGTTGCCGAGGGACTCACCAGTACCCATGTACCAGGTATCCTGGAAACCCGGCCTTGGATCCTGCTCAACGCAGGTAATATTATGAATATTGGTGGTACCGGATACGCGGATCCAGTTATTGCCACCATCGGTAGTACGCTTTACACCGCCGCTTACACTACCGGCAATAATGATGCGATTGGTGGTACCGTTAAACCGCACATCATAGGCCAGGGCCCTTGTTCTGCCCCCCAGGTTATTTGGGCCGGCGGCCACATAGGCATTTACATTAAGGGGGCTATAAATTTCCTTGGCAATCAACGATTGTCCTTGTTTATAGGATTGTTCAAGGATACCTTCCGGTATTCTGCCCGTAGCAGGATCCTTTACAAGGTCAAAATCATATTGGGCTCTTTCCAGGATTCGATCAAAAGCATTTTCCGCTTCGCCGTCTTCAGGCGACATTTTATCTTTACAGGAAAAATTCAGGAGAACGATTAAACTTAATAAAAGCGGGTAGCTTTTTAGGTACGCACCAGTCATAGCAATTATTTTAATCAAAAAGTTTGTAGAAAAAAAACAATTTACATAAAATAATGCGGCCTGCGCAAAATTGTTTATTCAATTTTTACGGAAGGAGTAATACCCGGGCGATGAGCGTGACGATTACCTCAATTTATGCAGGTAATCGTTGTTGAGGAACTGCTTTTTTACGTCTTTTAAATCACGCAGAATGCTGGCATCAATAGACCGGTTGCCGGTTTCGAGGATAAACCCACCGATCAGCGATTCATTCACTACCGCTTCTATATCGATGGTTCCGGAAGGCATACCGTCCTGTACTTTTTTCAAAATAGAGGACTTCAGGTCCTCGCTCATTTCAACGGCGGTGGTAATTTTCACCTTGTGAATATTATTGATAATATTATATTGGTCAACAAAGGCGCCGGCTATTTCCGGCAGGTTAACCTCCCTGGTTTTGGCTACCAGTAATTTAATAAAACCGGAAGTGAGCTTGTTAACCTGGCTAAGGGTGATCGATTCAATAATTTTTCCTTTGGTGGAAGGCTTAATAATCGGGCTACGTAGTACAGCAACAAAATCCGGATTGGAATTGCAGATACGCAATATAAACCTCATATCATTGTACACGGCATCAAGCTGGTTTTGCTCAACCGCCAAATCAATGATACTTTTTGCATACCTGGTTGCTAAACGTGGATTGTTCATTAAAATAAAGTTTGAGAATCAGCGAATCGGTTGGGTTTGCGCTGCAGCAAGGATGTCCGCAGCCAATCATCAGTTCAGGTTGGCTTCCTCTGCCAGTTGCTTAATATAGGTTTCCTGTTCTGCTTTGTTGGTTAACTCACGGCGTAAAATCTTTTCACTTACCTCAACAACCAATTGACCTACCTGGTTTTTTAAATCAGTAAGCGCTGCCATTTTTTGATGGTTTATAGTAACCTGCGCATCAGCAACAATCTTAGCGGCCTGTGCTTTGGCTTCTTCCCTTGCTTCACTGATCAGTTTATCTTTTGTTTCCTTTGCTTCCTTTAACAGGATCGCCCTTTCTTCGCGGGCTTGTTGTAAAAGGAGCTCATTGTCATTTTTTAACTGCGCCATTTCAAGCTTCACCTTTTCAGCGGAGGCAATGGAATTGGCAATATTTTGTTCCCGGTCAGACAGTCCTTTGATAATCGCCGGCCAGGCCATTTTTTTCAACAAAAAGAAAACGATCAAAAAAGCCAGGAAGGTCCAAATAAGTAATCCTAAATCGGGTGTTAACAGTTGCATTTTTATACAATTAAATATCTACAATAAAAGTTCCAAAAGCCGTATATCATTATCCCGTGCAATCATCGATTGCATTCGGTGGCAAACCTGGTAAAAGGGAGCACCGTGCCGGGTAAAAATTTAAAAAATACCGCATCCTCCGTCCTGTACTTTGGATGCAGTAAAAATGTTGTAACGGTAATTACAATACCATTGCCAAAAACCCGATAATGATAGCGAACAGTGCAGCACCTTCCACCAAAGCCGCGGCCAGGATCATGTTTGCACGGATATCATTAGAGGCTTCGGGCTGACGGGCAATCGCTTCAACAGCGCCTTTACCTATCTGGCCGATACCGATACCTGCGCCTACAGCAGCAAGACCTGCACCTACCGCACCACCTGCATTTGCTAACGCATCTAATAAAATAAAGTCCATAATTGTGAATTTATACTGGTTAAAAAAATAAACGAATTAAACAATCACCGCGTCTTTGGCAGGGTGGCCATGTTCGTCTTCATGAGGATGCTCACCCTCAAAGGCCTGCCCGATAAACACTGCTGTTAACACGGTAAAAATAAACGCTTGTAAAAAAGCTACCAACAACTCGATAAAGTATATAAATACAGTAAAGGCGATTGATACCGGGGAGGCCGCAAAACCAAGGGCCGGCTTTATTTGCGCGAATATAAAAATCAGGGAAATTAAACAGATAATGATGATGTGGCCTGC
>JBBQOJ010000543.1:0-3157 GCA_038330815.1 Chitinophagales bacterium
CGAATTGATCCGTTCGCCAATTTTTGTTGCGGAAGTAAAATCGAACGGACCATCTTTTACCGGTGCTATTTCCCCGGTTGGTATCAGGCCTTCGTCTACCGGTGTATATGCAGTTGCTTCAATTTGCAATTCGTGATTAAGGATGGTATTATTTACATCACCGGTAAGGTTGAAATAACTATGGTTAGTAAGGTTCACCACGGTAGGTTTGTCGGTGGTGGCATGGTATTCGATCTTTAGTTCATCCTCTTCTGAAAGTGTGTAAACCACTTCTACAGCAAGGTTTCCAGGATAGCCTTCTTCACCATCCTTACTTAGGTAGCGAAGTTTTAAAGAAGGCACCGAATCGCTTTCTGTAGTCCCTTCCCATACTACTTTATCAAATCCCTTGTTACCACCATGCAGGTGATTAACGCCGTTGTTGGTAGCAAGCGAATACGCTTTATCATCGATTTTAAAACTTCCTTTTGCAATTCTGTTTCCATACCGGCCAATAATTGCCCCAAAATAAGGGGGTGGTGCAAGGTACCCACTTAAGCTATCAAAACCCAGTACAATACTGGAAGTGTCACCATTTTTTCCAGGGGCCTTCCACGAGGTGACAATGCCACCATAATTAGTGATGGTAACTGTTGTCCCTTTTTTATTGGTGAGGGTGTATAAAAAAACTTCTTTTCCATCCACATTTCCAAAAGTTGCTTTTGAAATGCCTTGTGTTGTTTCCATCTGGTCTGCTGTTGGTTGATTGTTACAGGATGTAATAGTGAACGCAAAGATAACTGCAATCGAGAGTACAGGCAATGTTATTCCTTTCATTTTTGTTGATTTTTCACCTGTTTAAAATAGGATGCTTTTCAATTGAGCATATAGCATATTTTACAGATAAGATGATTGATTTTTTGTTGATTAAATGGTTAATTATCCGGAAAGGCTTAAAGGTATTTAAAAAGCATAAAATGGCCCCACTATTTCCTTTTATTTATTGAGGTCGCATTGATTCAACTGGCTTTTAAAAACACCCACCGCTTGCTGGCTGGTATGCAGGTTTTAATAACTGGTTATTCGCCCTACCTGATTTATGCCAACGCTTAGCGATTTGCTACGGTAACTGCCGGCCAACCTGCTACCCACTGTATGGGCAACCTTTGTAATTTCGGGCGGCCTTTGTCAGTGGCATCGTAGGCGTGAAAAACCAGGTAGTCCTCGCCCTCCATACCAATAACTGCGTTGTGCCCTGCCCCGTGCCAGCGCTCACTGCCTTTTAATACCAGGGTACCACCGCCCTGGTTCATGGCAATTCTTCCCGGTCGAAATAGGGACCTTCTACTTTTGTACTTCTTCCTACGCGAACGTTGTAGGTACTGTTTGCGCCCCGGCAACAATAATCGAATGAAACAAACAGGTAGTAATAGTTATTGTGCCGGTAAATAAAGGTTGCTTCAATAGCGGCATCCCCGGCCAGGGTATCAGCAATGGTGACGTTTCTTTTACGTGCAGCCACCGTATGCCACATTTCGGGTTGGGGCACCGCGGTGAAACCCGTATCCAACTGAACCATTTTTATTCCACCCCAGAAAGAACCAAACACCAACCAGGGAATGTAATTTTCGTCCGTTACCAAATTGGGGTCGATGGCGTTCCAGTTGTCCCTGCCAGGCACTGATTGTATTACCTTACCACGATCTACCCATTTAAGGCCTGGTGAGCCGCAGTGAAGGGTGGCGTTACTTGCCACGCCAATAGCGAAAGTATTTTTTACCGAATACCGACACTGAATAATACAGGTAATACCGGCCATTGTGGTAACTTATATCCGGTGCCCAGGTGTGGCCGCGATATCCTGGTATGGACTTGACGGCCCAGGTGGGCGGTGTGTCAAAAACCCGTTGCTCCCTTTTCCAATGCTTCTTATCGGCGGATGACAAAACGTTGATGCCCTGGCCGGTGGCGAAAATATAGTACATGCTGCCCTGCCGGACCATTACGGGATCATGCACCGTGGGGAGCGTGTCATTTGATAAGGTTGCTGGTTGCGCCGATAACTGCAGGGTAGCCAACAGTGCAAGGCACCAACATATTAATTTTATAACAGACCGCATAAATACCGGATAATAAATTTAAAGATTTCCCTGTGACGGATGGGATGCTTTAGTTTATTAATGAGCGCAAGAGGTAAGAACGTGATATTTTTTATGAACCAAACTTTATTGCTACTATGAATCGGCGGTTGTATCGCACTCCCGTCCTTACGCGTTCACCCGGGCGGGCGGGTACATTGTGTACAATATGGAGCATACTGCAATTATACCGGCTAAATCACAACCGCATTAATAAGTGGTTGCTGACACTATCTGAAACGCAGGAATGCCGGTTAATTACCGGAATAACTTACCCCCACCGCTTCCAATATCCTGTCCATGGTTTTACTAACGGCCAGGGTTAACCGATGGGGCATTTTTTCGCTTTGTAAACGATGGTGTTGAAGGCAGTCCATCACTTCCTGTATTTCATGCTCAAAGCCATTGCCGGCATGCGGAAAGGAATAAGTTTCGCTCGTGCCCTCTTGCAGCTCCAGCAAAAAAGTGGTTGCTTTAAACCAGGGATTGTTTATCCTTATTTTTCCTTTGCTACCAACAATAATTGCTTCGATAGGCGTAGTCGTGGTGATTGACGCAAAAAGGTGTGCTGTGGCTCCGCCGGCAAACTGCAACACTACATTGGCATATTCATCTATCCCCGAAGCGGCAATACCGGCAACCCCCTTTACATCGGTGGGCTCACCAAGGAGCGATACGGCCAGGTACAATGGGTAGATGCCCACATCCATCATCGCCCCGCCGCCCAGGGCAGGATTGAACAATCGTCCTTCGGGGTCAATGGGTGCGGTAAACCCAAAATCAGCGCTGATGTATTGTAGGGTACCGATGGTGCCCGCTTTAATAATGGTTTGTATTTTTTCAATAAACGGCATACAGGCCGTCCACATCCCCTCCATTAGAAACAACTTTTTTTCCGTAGCCAGGTCGGACATTTCTTTAGTGAGGTGGTATCCCAGCGACATCGGCTTTTCACACAATACCGGTTTGTTATGCTGAAGGCACGCAATGGTTTGGGCGTGATGGAAAGTATGCGGCGTGGCAATATAAATGATGTCAAT
>JBBQOJ010000544.1:0-3155 GCA_038330815.1 Chitinophagales bacterium
AAATAATATTGTAAACCAGTTTGGCAATTATAAATTCCCTGGCACCGGAGATAGTATAAAAATAGAGCATACGGCCCCTGCCTTCCTGCAAAAAGCTTTTGGCCACGGCATTAACACATACAAATAACTGAATCACCCAGAATAACCCATTCCACACTTCGGCACCAGGCTGGTTGATGGCCAGTTTCAACACAAAAATGGTGGAGGCCACATACAAGAGGATGCCATGAAAACTGTGCTGCTGGCGAAGCTCGAGCAACAGGTCCTTCTTCAATAAAGCGTAAATGGTTTTTATCATCATGGCGATCAGTCAATTAGGGCAAATGGTGCTGCCCGCCCATTCGGTCACTGGTAGGAGGGCGGAGAGAATGTAACCTTACGCATCCCTGCAAATAACCTACACCATGTAAACATTGTGCTTTTTTACCAGGGTGAAACGGATATTAGTTACCCCTCCTTTAAATGGTTACAGTGTCGGCACCTTGGCTCATACAATTCCTTTTCTCCCAGTATCACTTGCGCTTCTCCCGGGCTTTTGCGGTAACTGATGTTGGCGATATTGCCGCATTTAACACAAATAGCATGCAGTTTCGTGATATAATCAGCGATGGCCAATAAGTTAGGCATTTGTCCAAATGGTTTACCGGTATAATCCATATCCAGTCCTGCTACAATTACCCGAATTCCCTTCAATGCCAGTTGCTCGCAAACATTAGCAATCTCCGCATCAAAAAACTGGGCCTCATCAATGCCCACTACATCTGCATCCTGGGCAAGCAATAAAATATTCTGCGAACTGTTAACAGGGGTGCTTTGAATAAAGTTGGTATCGTGACTTACAATTTTAACCTCATCATACCGTACATCAATGGCTGGTTTAAATATCTCAGCTTTTAAATTGGCTATTTTCACCCGTTTCAGCCGCCTGATCAGTTCCTCAGTTTTACCACTAAACATGCTTCCACAAATGACCTCTATCCAGCCCCGCCTGCCGCCGGATATACTTGGTTCAATAAACATTTATATATTTTTTTTAAAATTCAGTTAGTAACTTTATCGACATTCTTGCAAAGATTGCAGTTTTGCACCATTGGTCAAAACTAAATTTCTTATTCATTTGTAAATCATACCATTAATCGTGTATTTATGGAAAGAGTGGAAACACTTCTGCAACAGTTGCAACAACAATTTAATAACCGCGCCACAGCTGGTCAGCTATTGCTTACCGTTCAAATGCTTCAGCATGAACTTACCCATATAGCGGCCAGCCAACCTGCTGCTGCAAAAGAAGCAATCATGGTATCCATGCCCTTACAGGCCATTGCTACCCCAACCCCGGTGGCCGCGCCTGCCATTGTTACACAGCAATCGGCCGCGGAAGAGAAGGTGATAGAAGTATTGCAAATTGACGAAGCGGAAATAATAGCAGAACTGGAGGAGATAAAACGAACTGCTGGCGCCCGGCAGCACATGGCCAGCCATCAAAAACCACACCTGTTATTTGAACCAGAGGAGGATGATATCCCTACCCTTAATCACCAGGATATATTAGAAAGTGACAATAGGACGAGTGAAGCGCCACCCGTGGAAATTGCCTCTCTTAACGACCGGTTAAAAGTAGTTAAAATAGAAATCAGTGAAAAGTTAACAGGGTTGCCGGTAAAGGATTTAAAAAAGGCAATTGGCATTAACGACCGGTATTTATATATCAATGATTTGTTCAGGGGAGATGAAGCGATGTATGAAAGAAGTATTAAAACCATTAACGGCTTTTCTATCTGGCCAGAAGCAGAGTACTGGATAAGGCGGGAATTAAAAACTAAATTGGGGTGGACGGATGATAATGAAACTGTGAAGCAGTTTGATCAGTTAATTAAAAGACGGTTCTCCTGAATATACTGCAATATTTTGCCACTGGCACCTGCACGCGAATACACAAATTGCCTGGCCGCAGAGCCTTTTTCTTTCAGCAGGGAAGGTGTTTCCCATAATTCATTAAGTGTGCTTTCCAATTCCAGCGCATTTTGAATGGTGATTCCTCCACCGCAATCTACCAACCCGATGGCCTCTGTAAACTTTTCAAATTCGGGCCCGTAAATCACCGGCTTCCCGTATACCGCCGCTTCCAGTACATTATGCACGCCATCGGCCCCAAAGCCGCCACCAACATAAGCAATTTGCGCATACCGGTATAAGCGGGAAAGCATGCCAACATTATCTATGATCAATACATTAGGCGCCGCTACCTGTTCCCCCTTTTCGTCTACAGGCGGCCGGTAGTTAGTACTTAGTTCAGAATAAAAAACACTATTGGGAAATGCTTTCTTCACATCTTTAAGGTTTTCATCATCGGTTTCGTGTGGCGCGATGATAAATTTCACCTGGGGGTTGGCCTTTACATAGTGCACCAGCTCCGCCTCATCATCTTCCCAGGTACTGCCAGCCACAATTACCTTGCTGTTTCCGCAAAATGCTGTCACCAATGGTAGGTCCTCATAATTTTCAGCAATGGCGATCACCCGGTCGAACCGCGTATCACCGGTTAACATTACCTTGTCCTGCAGGTCCAGCGTTGCCAGCAGTTTCCGGGAAGTTTCGTTTTGCACAAAAAAGACAGTAAAGCATTGCAACATCGACCGCCAAAGATTTCCATACCATTGAAAAAAAGGATGGCCTGGCCGGAATATCCCGGAAACCAGCATCACCGGGATTTCCCGGCTTCTAAGGGTATGCAGGTAGTGATACCAAAACTCGTATTTAATCCATAACACCAACGTAGGATTAATGGCCGTTACCATTTTTTTGGCATTGGCTGCATTATCGAAAGGGAGGTAATACACCTGGTCTGCACCCTGGTAGTTTTTCACCACCTCGTACCCCGAGGCAGAAAAAAAGGTAAGTACGTTAATAGTGGCCGGGTATTGCTTTTTCAACATTTCCAATACCGGCCTGCCTTGTTCAAATTCACCCAGGCTGGCACAGTGCATCCAGATGACGGGCTGGATGGGGCTTCCGGCATTATGCTGCAATGTAACAAACGCCCTTTTTCTACCCTGTACGCCCAGCGCTGCCTTACGATTGAACAGGGCAAATAGCCTGAAGGCAATAGCGTAAAGTTGAATGAGTACATTATAAAGCAGCTTACCCACTTGTTT
>JBBQOJ010000545.1:0-3153 GCA_038330815.1 Chitinophagales bacterium
ACTAACGGTTAAGCATAATTGAAGAAGAAGGATTGGTGCGTTTTGCAGGTACCGGTTGGTTGCAACAGCATTGAAGGTGCTGAGTTTTGGAAATGTTTTTTATCATGCAACCCACCGGCTTAATTCCTTGTCAGAGTACCATACCATACCATACATAAAAACCATTGCAAATGAAAAAGTGTATTACCCTTGCCGCCAGCCTGTTGTTACTAATGACATTCAACAGTTGTATTAAAGATACCTGTAGCCACGTATCATCCTATACCTGGTTTGAACCAGTGTATAAAACCGCTGCCGAGGTAAGGGCCAATATCAAAAGTGGAGCCCCCAGGGATATTAAAGCGCCGGGAAAACTCTTCCTCATTGGCAATTACATTTTCCTGAATGAAATAAATAAGGGAATACATATTATTAACAACAGTAACCCGGCAGCACCGGTTAACACTGCCTTTATCGACATACCCGGCAATATCGATGTAGCTGTAAAGGGCAATACCCTTTACGCAGATTTATATACCGACCTGGTAACGCTTGATATCAGTAATCCCCTGCAGGTAGTTATCACTTCCATCGTTGATCATGTGTTCCCGCACCGCTACTATGGATTTACACCTGACAGTACAAAGGTCATTTATGAATGGATCAGGCATGATACTACTTTTACAGCAGATTGCAATAATAACCAATGGGGCCGGCCCGAAGCTTTATTTATGAATACTTCCGATGTGGCGGCTTTTAAAAGTATAGCAGGCGGCAGCCCTACCGGCATTGCAGGTTCAATGGCAAGGTTTGCATTGATGAACAACTACCTCTATACGGTGGGCCAATCGCAATTAAAAACATTGAGTATCGCTGATCCTCAAAAGCCGGTGGTGGCTAATACGGTGCAGCTACCATGGGGAATAGAAACCATCTACCCTTTTAAGGATAGGCTGTTTATCGGCTCCAATACCGGGATGTATATTTTTAATACGGCCAATCCGGCAGCGCCGGTACAATTAGGTACTTTCTCACATGCGCGGGTATGCGATCCCGTTATTGCAGACGATCGCCATGCGTTTGTAACGCTGCGCAACGGCACCACCTGCCAGGGTTTTTTAAACGAATTAAATATTGTTGACATTACCAACCTTACCCAACCGGTGTTGGTAAAAAAATACGATCTCACCAACCCACATGGCCTATCTAAAGACGGCGACCTGTTGTTGATCTGTGATGGCAGGGATGGCCTGAAAATTTTCGACGCAAAAAATGTCAATCAATTGGTACTGAAAAAACAACTGCGCATCGGCAACACCTATGATGTAATTGCCTGGAACGGCCTGGCCCTGGTGGTAACCAGCGATGCACTGGTTCAATTTGATTATACGAACATTAACCAGGTAAAAGTGCTGAGTAAATTATCCATCGCCCAATAAGTAATCATGAAAAAGAAGCTCCTGTTTATATTGATCGTGGTGATGTGTCATTGCAGCGGCAATGCACAGCAAACGAAACAACCCGCCGGCACCAACCGTTTTACCATGCTGGTGCAGGGCGGTATATTGGAAGGGCAAGCTGACAACACTTTTGCCCAATTTCAACTGGTGGGAGGCATCCAACACAATGCATGGTTTTATGGTCTTGGCATTGGTGCCGATTACTATGCTAATAAGCGGAGTTTACCCATATTTGCGGCCATTAGAAAAGATATTTTAAATGGACGACGCACCCCATTTGTGTACGCGGATGCCGGCTATAACGCCAGTTGGTTGCGGGAAAGGGAGAAAGTGAATTTTTGGGGCACCGATTACAAAGCTTCCGGGGGAGCGTTTTATGAAGCAGGTATCGGCTATAAATTTAAGTTGGCTCATAAAATGGCCTTCGGAGTCAGTGCAGGCTATTCATACAAACAACAACAGGAGCAGTATAACCGCTTGGTATTTATCGATCCCATTTTTCCAGGCACTACCAGCGATCCCCAGCCGGATATTTTTAAATACCAGTTTAGAAGGATCAGTATTAAATTGAATTGTTCGTTTTAATAAAGGCCAGGTTACGCCTGATGCCGCTATACTTGCTTCTTTTCAGGGGGGAATTTTTAAATACCTTTTTAAACTGTTCCTCCGTGAGTGCCTCCCAGTCGTTGGTGGTAAAATTTAGTACTTCAGGGATGGGGCTAAAGGAAGCAGTGGAGTGCGGGCTGGAAAAGCGGTTCCAGGGACAAACCTCCTGGCATACATCACAGCCAAACATCCAATTGTCAAGTTTTCCTTTCATTTCGTCTGGAATAAGGGCATTCTTTAATTCGATGGTGAAATAAGAAATGCATTTGCTGCCGTCTACAACTTTACCTGGCAAAATAGCGCCGGTTGGGCAATGATCGATGCACCTGGTGCAACTGCCGCAATAGTCTTTTGCATAAGGGTCGTCGTATTCCAGCTCAAGGTCTACAATAAGGGTGGCGATAAAAAAAAAACTGCCGCTTTTTTTGTTGATCAGGTTGCCGTTTTTACCTACCCATCCAAGACCGGTCCGCTGCGCCCAGCTCCTTTCCAGCACCGGTGCACTGTCTACAAAACCGCGGCCATTCACTTCCCCGATCAACGTTTTTATTTGTGCCAGCAATGATGTTAGTTTACCGCGAATCACTTCATGATAATCGGTGCCATAGGCATACCTGGCTATTTTTGGCGCATCCTCCGCCTGCCCCTGTTCCGGGAAATAATTTAACAGGAAAGTGATCACCGATTTTGCCCCGGGTACCAACTTTGCAGGATCAATCCTGAGATCGAAATGATTTTCCATATACTGCATGGTACCATGCATCCCCTGGTGTAGCCAGCGCTCCAGCCGCCGTGCATCTTCACTTAAAACCTCCGCTTTTGCAATGCCGCAATAATCAAAGCCAAGTTGTTGTGCCACGCTTTTTATTATTTGGGTGTTCTTTGTAGCCTGCGGCATCCGTGGGTATTTTGATGGTAAATTATTGACAGTTTGCGGGCATTTGGGTATCAGCCAGTTTGCGCATTTCGTTTTGTAAGCTATTCGATTGTTCACCCTGCAATTTCATAGGCAATACAATAGCAGCATAATTTTTACATTGGTCAAGGTAGGCAATGGTGCCAAAATTGCCCCCTGCTGAAAGCGTGTTTTTATTGTTGTCGGGCGAAC
>JBBQOJ010000546.1:0-3149 GCA_038330815.1 Chitinophagales bacterium
GCCGGCGTTGTTACAGGCTTTAAACCTGCTGGAAAATACAGATCTTAAAAAAATGGGGTTCAATAGCACCCGGTACATTCATACTATTTACCAGGCCATGAATATGGCTTTTGCCGACCGCGACTTTTACTATGGCGATCCGCACTTTTCACCAGCGTCTCCCATCAAAGGGTTATTAAGTAAAGCCTATGCCAAACAACGGGCTGCAATGATGCTAACAGATAAGAATGATGCAACCATTGTGCCCGGCGATCCCTATCCCTTCATGGGAAAACAAAACCCCTATACTCATTTACTACAACTGCGTTTAGCCTACACCGATACCTCCACCAAACAACGCGGCAGCGCTATCCCAAAACACGATCAAACCATGGCGCCTCCTTCAATTGAAAACAGGTACCATGGTGTTGCAAGTGTTAATGCCTCTTTGTCGGAAGATGCGATAACAGGGAGCGACGATGCCGCTTATTATGATCGGCTGTGGCGTGGAACAACTTCGGTGGAGGCAGCAGATAAAGAGGGCTGGGTAGTATCCATTACGCCCAGTGGTGGTTGGCTACCTGCCTGTATTGCAGGCAACACCGGCATTGGCATGAGCCAGCGTATGCAAAGTTTTGTGTTGGACAGCGCAATCAATCCCTTCAATGTAGTAGCCCCCGGTAAGCGCCCCCGGGTAACACTAACGCCCACGCTTGCCCTAAAAGAGGGCAAACCCTTTTTATCGTTTGCGGTGCAGGGAGGCGATACGCAGGATCAAAACCTGTTGCAGTTTTTTTTAAACATGGTAGAATTTAATATGACCGTTCAACAGGCCTGCGAAGCACCTAATATCAACTCCAATCAACTGTGGCTTTCATTGGGTGGGTCAGCCATCAAAGATCGCATACCCAGGCCGGGCCATATATTACTGAGCAGCAGCACACCGGAAGTTACCCGGAACGAACTAAAAAAAATGGGGTATACGCTCAGCTTTGGTGAGCGTACCAGCGGCCCCATCAATGCTATTTTCTTCGATTGGAAACACGGTTCCTTTTGGGGTGGCAGTTCCAATAACGGGGAAGATTATGGAATAGGCTGGTGAGGCACTACTCCCTTCCAGTTGCCTTTTTACCGGTTATAATGTACATTTCTCTATAGCCCATATCAGGCATTGCTGGCTTTCTCAACAGGGGAGGCAGCACTTTTTGTATACCCTGTTTTGCCGGCCTTTTTAGATTTATTCAAACTATTAATCCATATCAACGTGCCCGTCACCGGTAAACTCGTTGCAATTAAACAGGCAAGAAAATAAACGATCTTTGAAAAAGTGCCATATACGTTCCCAACATGCAGCGCTTTTATCGATGCCCCGATACGCTCTCCCAATGGCTTTTCACTAAAAATTTCTTTCTTTAACAGGGCCGCATCGTATTGATCAATATGCACCCGATCGCCGGCTGCTGGTGCAAAAAAGCCTGTTTTGATTTTGCTTACCATTACCGCGGCGGAATCGCCTGTTGGCAGGGTGATCCGATAGTCGCCGTTGTAGGGTAATACCCGGCTGGCTGTTGCCAGGTAATCGGCCACCAGCAATTGTTTACCTTGCCCGTTTGTTTGTATAACTGATTGAACAGGCAATTCCCTCATGGCACCCTTCGACTTATAAGTACCCAGCACGCTATGCAGCCCGTTTTTATACCATTCAAAGGACCAGGTAAGCCCGGTAAGCGACATTATCAGCAAAGGAATTGCTGCATAAAAACCAAGGCTATTGTGCAAGTCGTGATTGGTACGTTTCCAGTTGCCGTTCAATTTCATTTTCAACCCTTGTTTCCAATTCCTGGCCTGCCGGGGCACCCATATAACCAAGCCGGTTAACACCAACAGGGTGAATATAATTGTGGCAATGCCTACAATGGGCCGCCCGATGGCGGTATCGAGCATTAACCAACGGTGTAGTTTAAAAACCACCATAAAAAATGCTGCTCCTTTGCCATCCTGCGTGGTGCCTTTTATTACTGCAGTGTAGGGATCTACCAAAAAAGTAGTGCTGCGTCCACCTCCTGAACCTTCTTTAACAGCAGGGCCGGTAGCTATCTTATTGGTTGCACCAGCGTGGTCACCATTTCCATCGCCAATTGTATCGGTTAGTTGATTTAAAGCCCCCGAGTCCTTGTTGCCTTTTCGTATCCTTTTTTCCTGGGTTAACACCCGGTCGTTTAACAGGACCGGGTCGGTAATACCAGCCTTCGCTATCCGGCCTTGTTGCCTTTTATTGTCCCCTCCCTCCTTACCTACCGATTTACGTACCGTTACCTGCCAGGTTCTTTGTTTATCACCAGGAATTGTAACCGCTACCAAAGTGCTGCCTTTTGCACTATCCAATACCGCTGCTACAATGGCTTCGGCTGTCAACGGGGTTGCACCTTGCTTGCGGTCCACCTTATATTTTGAAGGCTCCAGCATTTCCTGGATTTCGGTGCTAAATGTATAAACTGTTCCACTAAGACAAACTACAAATAAAATAATGCCGCTTGCAATACCCATCCAAAGGTGAAGGTCGTTTAGTAGTTTTCTAACTTTCTGCCAGGTGCTATTTTGTTTAATTTGTGCCATTTACTGCTTGTGCTTTTATAGATTTTTGCTGAAGATTGCTGCTCCGTCCATTGTAGCGAAATAGTGATCGCCTGAACTTTGGTGAATGCTTTTACCCGCTTTTTATATATATGCTGGCTTCGTTAATTATCCCAACGTTCCTTCGATACAAAAGTATAGATGGCGTATAGTTTAACTTCGTTTCCGTTACCTGAAATTTCAGACTGCCGGTAAGTGAGTCGTAGCGGGCGGTAGTTTGGATTTAAGCCAGGGCTTGCCAGTTAAAGCGGTATACGAGCGGGATGACACAGGCGCCGGGAATCGTTCCAGGCCTATATGCTGATGATCGTGTTAAGCGACAACCATTTTTCCTCAATGATAAGTTCCAGCTCATTTACAGCCTTTGGGAGTAAACAACTGGCTGGGTATTGTAAACCGCAAATCCGTCTGTTCCCGCCTCAATGTATTTAAACAATTCCTGGATAGCCTGCTCGTAAAAAAACTTTGCCTGCCCGATAATCCAGCCACGTTCCGCTGCTTCCGCCTGCAAAAATAAGCATTCAAAACTTCCCATT
>JBBQOJ010000547.1:0-3147 GCA_038330815.1 Chitinophagales bacterium
GGCTTCGCTCCAAAGCGGCTCAGAGTCTATTAACAAACCATCCATATCAAAAATAACCGTATTCAATTTCATGAATGCAAATATATCGAGTAAATGTCAACCATTGCCCGGGCCCCGGGGTTACGTTTAAGTGACTGCAGCGTTAGCGGGGCAATAATTCAACAAGTTGAAGGGATGCTGCGGCAGGTAGCGGAATTGCACTTTCGGGCAAATGCTCCCGTTCATTATCCTAAATGGGGATTGTGTAGTACAACACGCTGTCAATGGGCATTTGCAGCCATCCTGGTGAACATTAAATATAGCTGGTACGAAAAATGATTATTATGTATATTGCAGGGGATTGCTTCCAAAAACTTTTACATGTCATCTTTTTTTGATAAATTGAAGGAAACGCGGCTGGTTAAGGGTATTATTTATGCCGTCGTAGGAGCCTTCTCCTATCCCGGTATTAACCTCGTGAATAAATTGCAGGTGAATGGCATGGAGCACCTTCACCTGCTGCCTAAACAAAATGTATTATTCGTAAGTAATCACCAAACTTATTTTGCTGACGTTATCACCTTTCTCCATATTTTCTGCGCAGTAAGCTGGCGAAAAAAACATGGACTTGGTATACCATTTTACCTCTTGTGGCCATTTACAAGGGTAAAATATGTAGCGGCCGAAGAGACAATGAAAAGCAACTGGATCAGTAAATTATTTAGCCTGGGGGGTGCCATTACAGTAAAGCGAACCTGGCGTTCGGAAGGACAGGAAGTGCGCCGCAACCTCGACCCCAGCGATACACGAAAAATTGAACGCGCCTTACAAAGCAACTGGGTAATTACTTTTCCCCAGGGTACTACCAAGCCCTTTGCACCGGGTAGAAAGGGTACTGCTTTTATTATAAAACACTACCGTCCTGTTGTAGTTCCCGTAGTGATTAGCGGTTACTGGCGTGCCTTTAATAAAAAGGGACTTAAATTTAAGAAGAAGGGGTCCAACCTTTCAGTTACGTTTAAAGCACCCATGGTGATTAATTACGACGATAGTTGCGAAAATATCCTGGAGCAGGTAATGGACGCCATTGAACAAAGTAAAAAATTTATGCTGAAAAGCAAACACCACCTTATGACGATCCTCGATAAATAATCTCAATGCTTTACCGGTATTTAATGATGCTGTTTCCAGGTATTTTTTGTTATACCTCACCTGGTTATGGCCAGGTAAATATTTCCGGCCGTGTAGTAGACGAAGCAACGGGTGTGGCCATCAGTAGCGCCAGTGTTTATTTTAATAATACGTCCATTGGCTTCAGTACGGATGAAACAGGAAAATTTCATTTTACCGGTTTGCCAATATTAAACACCGAATTGGTGGTGTCGAACGTAGGTTACGAGATACTGGTTTTTAAATTTGAGGCGGCAACCGCAAATGGAAAATATTTTCTGTGTAAGTTGAGGGTAAAGGAGCAACAGCTGCGGGAAGTGCTGGTACTTTCTGATATCACGAAAAAGAGATGGTTATCTATTTTCAAAAAAAACTTCCTGGGGGTTACCGAGGAAGCCGACAGGAGTTCGATGGCAAACCTCAATGAAGTGTATTTTACCAGGGGCGACAACAGGCAAATTTTCTATGCGTACTGCGATACCCCATTGGTCATCTATAATCGTTTGTTGGGCTATACCATTTATTTCCAGCTACTCGAATTTTCATTCGATGAAGCCACTGGGCGTACTTATTTTTACGGGTTAACCCGCTACGAAACCATGGGAGATAAAAAGCGTTGGAACAGGCACCGGCGGGAGGCGTATACCGGTAGCAACCTGCATTTTTATAAAGCCATGCTCAAAAACCAGTTGACCGAGTCTGGCTTTACCCTTCACCAGGTAAAAAATGTAAAAAGCGGATTCTTAAGCAATGAAATGATGATGGCGAGCCCCGTAACGGTAGCCCAAATAATGTCGGTAGATACCGCCAACCCGAAGCTTTACCGCATTTTAGTCGACGGGAAATTGATGGTTCAGTATAACAAGGATACCCCCGGCAAAAAATACCTCCAAAAAAAATTAATGGTAACCGGTAGCCAGCCGCAGGGATACCGCTCCTTTATCATTTCCAAAAAACCGTTTTTCCTGGTCGACCGGAATGGAATAGTTGTGGATCCGTTAAGCGTGGAATACAGCGGTTTCTGGACCTATGAAAAAGCGGCCAACCTCTTGCCTTATGATTATGTGCCGGAATAAGGTATCAGGAAAATAATGCCTTCAATTCACCTGCATCGGTTGCTTTCATTTTACCTCCCAGTACCAGCCGTAATTGCCGCCTTCTTAAGGCACCCTCAAACAATTCTTTTTCCTCCGGGGTTTCAGGTACCAAGGGGTTCACGGGTTTAGGTTTGCCAATGGGGTCCAGCGCCACAAAGGTGAAATAAGCTTCATTGCTTTTGTATTTGTATCGATGAATGGCATCTTCTCCCCATACCTTCAGGTGCACTTCCATACTGGTAGTAAAGGCACGGGTTACTTTTGCTTCTATATGTACCACATTGCCCAGCTTGATCGAATTTTCAAAGGAGATATTATCTACAGAAGCCGTTACCACCGGCGACCCACAATGCTTCATTGCCGCCAGCGCAGAGGCGATATCCATCCAGTACATCAGGCGCCCTCCCATCAGGTTTCCAAAAGTGTTGGTGTCATTCGGTAATACCAGCTCTGTCATCACCACCAGGGATTCATTCGACTTTTTATCCATGCAAAATTTTTGGCAAAGATAATGGGAATGGGGCATCTATAGCAGCAGGACGAACAAGGATACAGTAAGGTAACAGGCTACTTCGCCCGGGCAGGCAGGTACACCTTTTTAAATTGAATCAATAGCCAGCAAAAGGCAATGCCCATAACAGGAATTTTAAATAGTAACGTTTGCTGCCCGGGTAAAAGCGGTGGCACCGTTTAAATAGCTTGCCAAGTCGCTTTTTCGGGTGTAGCCCACCCAACAAATACCATTGCCAGGAGTGCAATCAGGGCTTTACCGGGAGAGATACGGCTCCGCTTTTTTCCAATAAGCCGAGAAGGAAGGGTAGTAGCCTTTTACCTCAGGAAACAGGGAAGGGTAGGTGCTTTCAATTCCTTCGTAATGCGTAAACGCCGGGTGCGTTTTATA
>JBBQOJ010000548.1:0-3146 GCA_038330815.1 Chitinophagales bacterium
CATGGCTTCCAATGCAGGCAGGAGTAATGCCGATGACCTGATTAAATTAAATAAGTTCGACTACAGCGTTCAGGGCGGTATCGGCTTTCATCTTTACTTTCCCTTCTTTGTTTTATCGCCTGAATTAAAGGTAGACTGGGGCCTCGCTAACCTGCATAGCCGAAGTTCGTCGCTGAAATTCTCCAGCAATGTAGACCAAATCTATTCACGGATGATTACCTTCTCGTTAACGGTAGAATAAGATGATGCGAGTACTCGTTTTTTAGAAAGCCAGGCATTTATACCTACAGACAAAGCAGCGAATTATTTTTCATTCACTGTGCTGCCTCCACACCTTGATTTATTGCAGGGATTTTAATTAGCAAGGGATGCCGCGTGAGGGATTGAAGCGAAAAGCCCACAGGCACGAGGTACGAGTGGCGAGGACTTGCAGCGGAAAGCCCGGCCCCCGATGCAGTCGGGGGGCACGCCCAATAATGTATTAACTGTAACTGCCTTTTTTTAAAAATCGTAATCACGTTTCACGATATTAAACCGCACTCCTGCGGTTACCATCGTTGTATTATTTGATACGCCGTCTACTTTAAAATTTCTTTGCTGGGCCAATAACTCGAGGTATAAATTTTCTCTCACTTCGTAGCTCACCACCAAACTTCCATTAAAGCAGTTGGCCTTACGGCCATCACCCAGTTTAAATCCGTATTCGCCCCCCCGGGTGGTATTATCTAAAAAGATATCGCCACCAAAATTTTTGCCGTTTAAACTATCCAGTCCCTGGTTGTAATAAATGATTCTTCCGTTTACGTACCAACGAGGTGCCGGCTGGTAGCGCAAAATACCCACCAACTCCTGGAAATTAGCGCCCAACGGGTGCGCCAGTGGCTGGTTGTAATGGGTATAGTTGGGCACAGAAGTGTAATGTGAATAGGTAAATGGCCTCACCCTGTTGGATTCCACCTGTAAGTCGAGGTTGGGTACACCAAAGGCATCGATATACTTGGCGCCGAGTTGCAGGCCCCACTTATTGGCCCACCAGCCATTGTTGGCCCTGATTTCGTTCAACTTAAATTCATCCAGTAAAAATTGACCGTAAAACTGCAACTTATGTGCAATGTTGGCCTTGAAGTCGAAACCCGCTACGGCATTGTCCGGGCTTCCCAATGTTCCCTCCACATGCCGGTAAAAAATGATGGGGTTCAGGTATTGAAAATCGTAGCGGTTCTTCCTGCCAAAAATAATCCCTTCAAATAAACCAACGTTGAGCCATTTGGTGAGGTTAATGCTTAAATGATGCATGGCAGCATATTTTCTTTCCCCCACGGTATCGTCCCCCTTGTAAAACTGCGGCTGCAGCTCCATGAAAAGGTTCTGGTAATTAAACTTCCAGATTTTTGTATTGAGTTTGGCAAACAAGTAACTGTTGCCCCAGTCGCTCAACAATAAGCTACGGTAACCGTTGCCGATAAAATTTTTGTCATAGCCGAATTGTATGTCGATGTATTTGGCTGCATTGAAGGTGATGTATCCACGGGCATCGAAATAATCGTACCCGCCCGATTTAAATGTTTTTATAAAGGCTACCCCAGGCACCGCACGGTAATCAATTACTTTTTGCGTAAAAAACTTGGGGCCCCGCTCCTGGTTATCGGTAATGCTGGTGTAAAAGCCAATCTTTTTTGCAATCCTGCCCCGTACATTTACCCCTCGGGTATTCAGGTAAATCATTTCATCGTTACCGCGTTCTTTACCCCCGTGTACTTGCAATATAGGGTTGATGGCTAAGAAAAAATCTTTGGTATTAACCTCAAACAAATTTGTTTTAGTAGTATATAATGATTTCAGGATAGGCTTTTTGCTGGCGAAACCTTCTTTCGGCCCGGTTACCCATTCTGTATTATTCATTAAAAAACTATTCATATTATACTCGTCAATACTCGTGAGGCGGGGATGGTTATTAATCCCTGCATCGCCGAGGGCCGTGTTGCTTCGGTAAAGGCTGTCGATCAACTCGGCCTGTTGTACAATGTACCGCCGGCTATACGGTTTTATAGAAGAATAATTTAGGTCTGTATTGATGCGCTGTTTAATTTCCAACCGATCTACAAAATGATACCCTTTATCCCCCTGTGGCAAAAAAGTGGATTGGGCCACCGCTCCCAGCGGACAAATAAAAACACCCAATTTGAATAAGCTTTTAATAATTTGCATTGTAATTTTTTAATAACGTAACGTTTTTACTTTCAAGATATGCAAAAATACCTCTTTAAAAATATCTCCGCGGTGAATGAAGGGAAAATTGACACCTGTGATGTTTTGATAAACGGAGATCGGATAGAAAAAATCAGGCCACAAATAAATGAGAAGGGAAGGGTAGTAGAAGTTAATGGGGAAGGTAAACATTTGTTGCCCGGGGTGATAGATGACCAGGTGCATTTCAGGGAACCGGGCCTTACGCACAAAGCCACCATTTATAGTGAAAGCAAAGCGGCCATTGCCGGCGGGGTGACCAGTTTTATGGAAATGCCCAACACGGTACCCAATGCGCTCACACTGGAGCTGTTGGAAGATAAATATCAAACAGCCAGTGAAACCTCCCTGGCCAACTATTCGTTTTTTATGGGGGTAAGCAATACCAATGCAGCCGAAGTGCTAAAAGTAAATAAATTTAAATCGGCCATTTGCGGTGTAAAAATATTTATGGGGGCCAGCACCGGCAATATGTTGGTAGATAATTATGGTACACTTGAAAAAATATTCAGGGAAAGTGAATTGCTGATTGCTACGCATTGCGAGGATGAAAAAATTATCAGGGCCAACTACGAAAAGATAAAACAGGAGAAAGGCGTATTAACTGCTGCCGATCACCCGTTGATACGCGATGACAATGCCTGTTATGAATCGTCGCTGGCAGCCATTCAAATTGCAAAAAAATACAATACGCGCCTGCATATCCTGCATATCAGCACGGCAAAAGAATTGCAGTTGTTTGGCAATATGTTTCCTTTAAAAGATAAGCGCATCACGGCTGAAGTGTGTGTTCATCATTTACATTTTACTGCAGATGATTATGCAAAATTGGGCTATAAAATAAAATGTAACCCGGCTATAAAGGCACCACATAACCGCGAAGCGCTTTGGGAGGGTTT
>JBBQOJ010000549.1:0-3140 GCA_038330815.1 Chitinophagales bacterium
GTTTAAGTTTACTGCTAAGGTTAAAATCGATGCTGTTTCTTATGCTGATGCGGTTAAACTTTGTACTGATAATAGTACCTTCTTGAGCAAAATAACCAACACCAAAACTCACACGCACTTTTTCTGATCCACCGGATACCCCCACATTTATATTAGATACAATACCGCGTTGTAAAACCTCCTCCTGCCAATTGGTACTTGCCACGTTGGCGCTATCGGGAAATATAATGGGTAGGTTGCGAAGTCTGCGGGTAAAATTTACCGCCTGGGCAAACTGTGGCCCATCCAGCATTTCATACCGCCTGTTCCTGGGTATGTCATTTAAGCCTGTGTAGGCACTAAAGTTTACTTCAAACCTGCCAGGCTTTCCTTTTTTGGTGGTTACAATAACCACCCCGTTCGCTGCTCTTGCCCCGTAAATGCCCGCCGATGCCGCATCTTTTAAAATTTCGATGGATTCAATTTCTTCAATAGGAATTTGCGAAAGGGGGTTTACAAATTCATTACCAGCCACGCCTCCATTTCTGTTGGTATTAAATAAGTCGGCCGATCCGGTAGGCGTATTCGTGATTGGGATACCATCAATAATATATAGTGGCTCCTGCCCACCCAGCAGAGAAGCGGTACCTCTCACCCGAATACTAACACCACCGCCCGGCGCTCCGGTATTTTTGGTCACCTGTACCCCCGCCGCTCTACCTGCCAGCGCCTGGTCAAGCCCCGGGGCAATTACCTCACGCAACTCTTTGCCACTAACGGTGGCAATGGAGGAGGTAACATTTCTTCGCGTTTGGGTTCCGTAACCCACCACCACTACCTCATCGCCGGCATTTTGAGGGAGGGGTGTTAGGGCAATCTCAAGGAAATTGCCGTTGCGCACCACCACCTCCCGATTTTTCATGCCTACAAAAGAGATAAGTAAGGTGCTGGGAAATCGGGGTACCTCAATGCTAAACTGGCCGGCATCGTCGGCGGTGGTGGCGGAGTTGGTACCCTTTAACACAATAGAAGCTCCTGCAAGAGGGGCCGTTTCCAAGGTTACTTTTCCCTTTACAGTATTAAGCTGCGCCTGTAGAGAATTAAAAATAAAAACAGGCAATAGGTAAAATAACCCCCTGGTAATGCAATGTTTCATAAGCAGTCATTCGTTTTTGGTGAAATAATTAGCAGGGTAAAAGTATGATGCCTGTAATAACCTATCCAACTTTTAAATACTTCATTTATGCATCACTATTTTTTAAGTGATTGATTATCAATAATTATTTATTGCTCTATTATACATCATTGTATTCGATTGTATAAAAATGGTGCATCTTTATCACATGGTTTTTCGATTAACAGCATTGGGGCTATGCCTGCTATTCTTCTTTAAGGCGCATACACAATTTTTGGGAGGGATTCCCGAAATAAAAAACTATACCAAGGAAGAATTGCGAGCCGGCAATCAAAACTGGAAAATACGCCAGGGAAAAGACGATTTGATATATGCAGCAAATAATGAAGGACTGCTAAGCTTTGATGGATACCAATGGATACTGCACAAATTACCTGGCGGTTTGGCTGTTAGATCCATTGAAACAGGCGCCAATGGATTATTATATGTAGGGAGCATTGATGACTTCGGATACTTTAAACACGATGAAAATGGCAGGTTTACCTATCATAGTTTAAAGCGTTTTATTCCAGCTACCGACCAATCCTTTGGTGATATTTGGTCGATTGTTTTCTATAACGATGCCGTTTTTTTCAGGAGTGGAAGCCGCATTTTCAGATGGCACAATGGCCAAATGACCGTTTTCAGAGGGGCCAACTGGAAGTATTTAACGGTGGTTCAGCAGCAACTATTTGCACAAGACCAAATTGCCGGGTTATTGAAATATCGCCCAGAAGGTTGGCAACCCTATTCCAACGCCATACGCCTGCCGAAGGGTGCACAGGTAATTACCATTATATCCAAAAGGGAGGATTCCAGCCTTCTTTTATTTACTCAAAACCATGGTTTGTTCAGGCTAAACAAAGAGGGCTTTTTCCAGGTTACCAATCAACAAACTAACCAATTTGCCCATGAAATCATAAATGCTGTCATCGGCCTTACCCAGGGCAGAATTGCTATTGCAACCCGTTCCAACGGGCTTTACATTTTGGATGAGCAACTTAATGTAATTGACCACCTGACCCGCAATCAAGGGTTATTTTCCAATCACATTATGACCATTTATGCCGACAAGGATCAGAACCTTTGGCTAGGGTTAGAAAATGGGATTGATTTTGTAGCTTACCAGCACCCTATTCGAAAAATTTACCCGGATTCAAACGACAGGGGCGCCGGTTATGCCGCAGCATTTTACGAAAACAACCTATACCTGGGTACCGCCAACGGTTTGTATAAAGCAGCCGTAATGGTAAACGGCCAGCAAATGACGCTACAGGAGGCGTTTCAGAAAGTGCCCGGCTCCAAAGGGCAGGTGTGGAATTTAAATGTCGTAAACAATCAACTTTGGATGGCACATCACGAGGGGGCCTTTTTAGTTAAGGATAACCGGGCCATACCCATTGACCAAATTACCGGGTACTGGAAATTTTTACCCTTAAACGATGTTCAGCCATCACCGACAGTGCTGGCAGGCAGTTATAAGGGGGTACTTTGGCTTAGCCACCCAACGAATAAGCAATTATATTCTTCCGACTTACATAGCGCAAGATTTATCGAAAAAACGGATAATTATGTTTGGATATCGCACCCTTCCCGGGGACTTTTTCGTTTCGATCGTTGGAAATCTACTCCCGTGATTGAACCGGTGAAACTAACCGGACAGGCGGCCCTGGCAAAACACCTGCGTATTTTTTCAATAGATAGAAACCTGGTCTTAAGCACCGACAAAGGCCAATTTACTTATACAGCCATCGGCGACAGCTTTGCAACAGCAACTGTATTAAACCAGCTTTTTCCTAAATTAATTGTGTACTACATAACGCAGGATAATGACGGTCGTATTTGGATTTCTCATGATAAAAGCCTCGCCTATGTAACAGGATACCCAAACAATCCGCAATTGCATTATTTACCAGAGGTTACCAATAAATTGCTAACCAATTTTGAGAATGTGACGATGTTACCTAATAAGCTAATCATTATTAAT
>JBBQOJ010000550.1:0-3130 GCA_038330815.1 Chitinophagales bacterium
GATACCTGCCACATTATTTAATTCAATTTGTATGGCCAACTCCGCTATTACTGACATCGGGCTTAAATTTAGTTAACACCTGTACATAATTTTACAGCCTTTTAAAATTACGCTTTTGTATAATACGTTGTTAAGTTTTAAGATACCGGGCCACACTGTTGCCCGTTACCGGAATAGCTGGAAAGACCTTCAGTTACGTTTGTACCTAAATACTGACTATAGTTTTGTTACTATCGTCATTCCTGCTTTTTCTTTATTGTAAATTTTTAAATTAAAGCTGGATGGTAGCGCGATTAATTTTATCACATTTCAAACCCTTGCTCCCACCGCCCGACAGTGCCATCCTTTATATGCAGGAACGGCTGGAGGAAATTAGTGCGTTGGACGAACTGAGCCAACGCTACAATTATTCAACCTTGCGCTTTCCAACCTGTTTAATCAAAAAACCGGCTATGCGCCCATTGATTACTCTATCCAGGTGAAAATGCAAAAAGCAATTGTACTTTTTCCCAGGCAGCATCATTGTACCCTGGCTTTACATCGACACAAACTCTCTCAATAAAAACTGCCAGTTGGCATAGAAATCAGTTTCCCTGCGTTGCTGGCCTTTCCCCCTTTCAGCAGCAGGGTGAGCATTATAAATAACATCCCCTTCTTTATAACTACCACAACTGATGAACGGATTTTTTTATAAATTTTTCATAGATGTCGGTCATCCCGGCCATTTGTTCAGCCGACATGGTTGGCAGGTTCAGGGCGTTGGTATTTGACTGCAGTTGCGACACAGAAGACGCCCCGGGAATGATACAGCTAACGGCCTGAAACTGCAGTATCCATTGCAATGCAAGCGGGGCGAGATTTTCCTGCCCGGGAAATAGGCCTTTCAAAGCGTCCACTGCTACCAGCCCGGTTTCGTAATCAATACCGGAAAAAGTTTCTCCTTTATCAAAGGCCTCGCCCTGTCGGTTAAACTGGCGATGGTCGCCGGCTGCAAAGGAAGTGCTGCTATTAAATTTTCCGGTGAGCAGGCCACTTGCTAACGGCACCCTTGCGATGATGCCGATATTGTTTTTAACAGCCTCACTAAACAGCAGCCCCGCCGGGCGCTGCCGGAACATATTAAAGATGACCTGTATGGTACTTACGTTATCATAAGCCATTGCCTTAAGCCCTTCTTCCACTTTTTCAACGCTTACACCGAGGTGTTGAATTTTACCTTCCTCCTTCAGGCGATCAAATAAACCGAAAATTTCGGGCCGGTAATACACGGCGGTTGGTGGACAATGTAGCTGAACAAGGTCGATTGTTTCAAGGCCCATATTGGTGAGGCTTGCCTCTACAAATTTTCGCAGGGCGGTTTCCTGGTAGGCTTCGTTTACATGCGGCTGTAACTGGCGACCGCACTTGGTGGCCACATAAATTTTTTCTTTCCGTGAACGAACCAGTTTGCCTACTGCCTTTTCACTCAGCCCTTCAGAATAAACATCGGCCGTGTCGATGAAGTTAATTCCTTCATCCACCGCTTTGTTTAAAATGGTAGCTGCATTGGCATCGCTAAAATCGTCGCCCCACCTGCCACCTACCTGCCAGGTTCCAATGCTGATGACCGAAACTGATAGTCCTGTTTTTCCGAGTTGCCTGTATTGCATAACAATTAAATTAGACCGTTAAAATGATAAATTAAAATGTATCCTGCCTGTAGCCAGTAGTTACGGGGGGATCAAAATTACGTTTCTTTTGCAATCTGCGGACGGGTGTAAATCTACTGCCAAACATCATCGGTTAAAAACACCGATCAACTTTACTCCCCCCTTTAACTCCTGGTAGGATTTATTACCTGCCAGGCTACATAGTAACGGAGGTGGTTATCATTGCATTGAAACAAAATGAACCTCACGTGTACCCAGGGGTTTCAGCGTGGCTACCACGATACCCCGTTTGTCTTGTTTGACTACTGTAGTACTACTAATTACAACACGCTTAGTGGAGATTTTAATCGTAATGCAAATTTTACGTTAGTGCAGTTTAGGCAATTCAAGATAGGCCGCTTGTATTTGGTTTTTATTAATTCCGGTACAAAACCCGCGCAGCATACCTGGGTGAGTAATCGTTTACTGAGGATGTAAAGTTACCCGACATATAAAACAACAAAGTGCACTATTTATTTTTTTTGTTGGATTATTTTCCTGTTTTCAATTTTAATTATGCTGTTAAATAATCGTTAGCAGCTTGGTACAAAGCAGCCTACTGCAATTGTAGAAGGAATATACGTTGATGGAAAAAGTGCTCCATATACTTGCCAGATTCCAGCCACCCACCGGCGCTTAAAGGTTACTATACTGGTAAGCTGGTGTCTCCAGGAAAAACCACAAATGATGATGGATATTGTCAGTTGCAGGCAAATCATTTGTTGGCCAAAATCAATGCTTTAGCATTAATTTTGCCGCGGCTATTTACAGAAGAGTATCATAAGGATGCAGTAGTACAGGTTGGTTGCCAATCCGTAGTCTCTATTTTTACATCACTTAAAATAACAGTTTATGGAATACCGCCAGTTGGGTAATTCGGGTTTGCGTGTACCCGTGCTAAGTTTTGGCACAGCCACTTTTGGAGGTGGAAATGATTTCTTTAAAGCATGGGGAAGCACGGATGTGGAGGAAGCCACCCGCCTGGTGCATATTTGCATGGAGGAGGGACTTAATTTTTTTGATACCGCCAATGTGTATTCATTGGGTGCAGCTGAATTGATCCTGGGTAAAGCACTTGCCGGGCTGCGAAGTAAAGTGTTGATTTCCACCAAGGCGACTTTTAAAATGTCGGAGGAGATGAATGATTTTGGCTCCTCCCGCAAGCATCTTATAAAAGCCTGTGAAGATAGCCTGCAAAGGCTGGGCACTGATTACATTGATATTTACCATATGCATGGTTTTGACGCCAATACACCAATAGAAGAAACACTGAAGGCGTTGGATAGCCTGGTGCAAAGCGGTAAAGTTCGTTACATTGCCTGTAGTAATTTTTCAGGTTGGCACCTGATGAAATCATTGTCTGTTGCGGAAAGATATGGCTGGTCGAAATACATTGCACACCAGGCGTATTATTCACTGGTAAACCGTGATTTTGAATGGGA
>JBBQOJ010000551.1:0-3127 GCA_038330815.1 Chitinophagales bacterium
TTCCACCGGTAGCTTTTGATTATTTCTCCCTGGTGCATTGCAGTGGGGTACTTATCCATACCAATAATACCGAATTATCATTTTCCTGTCTTGCGCCTACGGTAAAGGAAGGTGGTAAATTGAGCGTTTGGTTGTACCATCCCCGTTCCAATCAACTGCATCGGCTGTTCAATGCGATACGCTCGGTAACGTCGCGCCTGCCACTTAACTTACAATATTACCTCTACCTTATTACCCTTTTCCCAATAAGCTATATTATAAAAAAATTAAAGGGTAGCCGGCAAAACAAACGGGAGATGATGGTGGATATCCTCGACTGGTTTACGCCTCAATTCCGGTGGGAGCATGGTCATGCGGAAGTGAGCACCTGGTATTATAAACGAGCTTTCCACAATGTTAAAGTAACCACCGATGGTGTATTTGGATTTAATACCGTTGGCACCAGGAGTAGTAAGGCGGCCAACTAACTTCCGGAGAACAACTATGCCGATAGTTGCCAAACTTAATCAGCTTTGTGCCGTGGGAGTCGTTACCAGGCTGGCATTTTTTCGCAGGTACAATATCGTACCACCACACACAATTATAACAGTGATAAGAAAGGCGGATATAAATGCGGTGCGGGTGTCCACAAACTGTTTCAGGTAAAACAGGCATCCATATATTACCACTAAGGCGCCTAATAATCTAACCAGAAATGTGACAGGAACAAGAGCTCCAATAGGGGTTTGCATCAGCTTTGCCGACTGCCAGGTATAAAAAGCAGCCTGTAAATAGGTGCAGCTTACCAATGCCAGCGCAACCCCGGGCGTGCCCATCACAGGGTATAACACAATCATCAGCAACAGCGAAAATACAAGATCAAACAATGACCCGATCGCTATTTTCCGTGACTGCCCATAACATTGCAATAAAACGCCGTAGTGGGTAATCCGCACCGGTATGATGAATATACTTACCAGGAATACGGGTATGGAAGCATCATACCGGTGATTAAAAATAATGGCAAAGGCTTCCCGGTGCATGGTAAGTAAAAGAAAAAACAGGGGAAAGGCGACCAGGGATAGCAATTTAAAGCTCTCTTTAAATATAACAGTAGCTGCCAGGCGGTTGGTGATGTTGGCGGAAATATGAGTGAGCATAATGTACTCCATAGCGCTGATCAGTATACCAAACAACGGAATTTCAATAGCGCCATTAAAGAACACGGCAAAATCGGCAGCAGACAAAAGATAAATTAAAAAGAGTTTATCCAGCCAACGGGCAACAATCCCTAAAATATCGTTGATACCAATGTATAACCAGTTACCAGGTAGCTGCCTGGAATGCTTTGCCGGAATCGCAGTGGGTAGCGCCTGCACCAGTTTAACCAATAACAAACCCTTGCAGGCGGATAACGCAATTACCGCTACCAGCAAGGCGTTAAGCACAAATGGCTGAAAATAGAAGTAAAGGTGAATCGAAAAAAAAAGGCTGGCATAGCCGATGTTCACCCATACGTACGTACGAAGTTGCTGTTGTTTTATGAGTAGGGTATCCGTTAGCGAACAGGTGCATTGAAGCAGTATAAATACCACCAGCAGGGCTTTGGTAGCTGGTGGTAACTGTTGTGTGGTGATATAAAAAATAGAAAAAACCACTATTGCCCCGCCCAGGTACAACCCGGTTATTTTTTTTTGGTTCCTGTCAATGAACTGTGAAAAGTAGTTTAGCTCAGTGGAAAGTAGAACGGAATGTATCCCAAAGCTGATGGCCACACTGAGGATGTTGACATATATCCAGCAGGTTTGAAATTGCCCGTAAGCGGTATAGGATAACTTCCTTGAGAAAAGGATCATTATAATCGTTAGAAACAAGGTAGGCAATAATCTGCCGGTGAATACGGGCAGCAATTTACCCGGTAGGCGCTGAATGGCAGTATTGGTATCTGGTGGATTGGCCGTCAAAAAAATAGTAGTTTATGTATTCATTGTTGCCTTATACGCATCGCAGGCCAACCGGTCAAGTTGCCTAATTACAACGGCAGGGTTTCCGGCAATTACCACATATCCACCGGTGAACGAATGTGTAACCACAGCGCCGGCACCCACAATGGTAAAGTCGCCCAACTCCACCGAAGGTAATACTACCGCATTCATTCCAATCCAGCAAAACTTACCAATGCGAATAGGCGGTGCCGTTTGGGTAAGAGAATTATTTACCAGGTTGTGGTTGGCCGAAATGATGCCCACATTGGGACCAATGTTGGTGTAGTCGTCAATAAAAATTCCGTTGGAGGCTTCAATATAATTTCCCGGCGAATCACCCGGGAAAACGCCCTTGCCTCTTGTTATATTTGCCGGGGCAATTACTTTACTGGAAGGGTGAATCGCCCAGGGCGTATCCGCATTCTGCCGCAACAATTTTCGATGAAAAAAATCCGCGAGGTAAAAATTTAGTCCCACATCAGTACGTAGGCGGAATATGGATTGAATCATTTTTTTCATACCGTAGGAGGGGAAGTTACCAAATGCTGCCGGCCTGGCCTGGGCCACCATGGCTGTTTTGACAAAGTGCCTGGCCGGAGAAAAGTAAAATTAAGGATCAATAACTCAAAATAACAGACATCCACAAAAAAATAGGTGGCCAGGTGAAATACAAAGGGTATCAGAAAAAGCAGGTAATCGTAGCGTTTGGTGAAAAAACCGGTAAGCATCCCCCCCTGCATTACAATACACGTGGTGTATCCTACATATAAAATTACCGGGTGCTGTAAAAACCAGCCAATACCGTTGGCCACCCAGGTACCTGGATTGTGATACAGGTAAAGGGCAAGGTTTTCCTGCACAATAGCCATGGGCTGGCTAATACTAAAAATTGATATGCCTATAAAAACTTTCCAAAAAAAAGCAAGACTGTAAATAGACAATGTAAAATAACGAAGGGCTTCCCACAACAATAGAAAAGTATTTCCCTTTGTAGTCCAAAATGCCAGGGTGATTAACAATATCCCATCCATGGTACCCTTGTGATTTGTCACAAAACCATTGTCGCTTATCAAATACATGGGTAAAACCAACTAAAAAATTACTATAAAAACACGACGGGAGGGCCAAAGCAGGCAACTAACCCCCAGGCCTACCAGCAGGCA
>JBBQOJ010000552.1:0-3107 GCA_038330815.1 Chitinophagales bacterium
ACGATTAACATTTATTAAATACACGGCCGCTGCTGGTGCAGCCCTTATGTTGCACCCGTTTGAAAACCTGGCGCTACCTGATGATGAAAAATTAAAATTGGCCCTGGTAGGCACGGGGCACCGGGGCAGTGGCTTCTGGGGAAAGGACCTGCTGAAAAACTTTAGTAAACAGGTAACTTTTGTAGGGTTGTGTGATATCAATCCCGGACGTGTAGCTTACGTGCAAAAAGGTTTCGGCGCTGCCGTACCCACTTTTGCCAATTTTGAGCTGATGCTCACCACCACCAAACCGGATTACGTGATTGTAACCACGGTAGACAATACGCACGACCAGTTTATCATTAAGGCACTTGAAATGGGGTCGAACGTAATCACCGAAAAACCGATGACCACTGATGAAGTAAAGTGTAAAAATATCCTGGCTGCGGAAAAAAAATCCGGTAAGCAGGTGATCGTTGCTTTTAATTACCGGCACAGCGTACACAATATGCAGGTGAAGGAAATTTTAAGCAAGAACAGGATTGGCAAAATAACTTCCGTTGATTTCAACTGGTACCTTAATGTACATCATGGTGCGGATTACTTTCGTCGCTGGCATGGATTTAAGAAGCACAGCAATTCCCTCTTTGTTCATAAATCCACGCATCATTTCGACCTGGTAAACTGGTGGCTCAATTCAGAACCGGTGGAAGTGAGTGCCTATGGCTCACTTGATCATTATGGAAAAAACGGGGTGGTCCGCGGAACGGTTTGTCGCGGTTGCCAACACATGGATACCTGTAAATTTTATTGGGATATCACCAAAGATGAGCGGCTGAATAACCTCTACGTAAAAAACCAGGAGCATGATGGCTATGTGCGGGATGGTTGCGTGTTTCGCACCGACATTGATATTTTTGATAAGATGTCGGCACAAATTATTTATGCCAATGGGGTGATCGTCAATTATTCCTTAACTACCTATTCGCCCTATGAGGGTTGGCAAATTGCGTTTAATGGTATGGATGGCCGGCTGGAAACATGGGAAGACATTCCTTACCTGCAAAAAATGCCCGACGACCAGTCGAAGCACCATGCCATTGAAATGTCGCAGGCAGATGATGCCATTGCAGGCGATGTAAGGGAAGTAATGGTGATGGACAACTTTGCAAAGAATTATGAAATATTTACTACGCCGAAAATAAAAGGCGGGCATGGCGGTGGTGATATACGCATGCAAAAAAGAATATTTGTAGATAAAACAGATAACCCGCACAATGTGATGGCAGGTACCAGGGAAGGCGCCATGTCCATCTTAATTGGTATCGCTGCAAGGAAAAGTATTGAACTGAAACGACCTGTAAAAATTGCTGAACTAACCGACCTGGTACCGCTGGCGAAGCGGTTTTAACAACTATTGGGTTGCTTGTAATAACGGAGCTAAATGGATGATCTTTTGGTAGCCAGGTTATTTTGTGTGAGTTGTAAAAAGGACGATCGTCAGATAGTAGCCAATTCTATCGCAGCTTGCTAAAATCGTTCATTTCTGTAATTACAGTTGATAATCAATTGTAATTTATTTGTATGTCAACGTTATCGGGAACGTTTGCGTAAATAAAGGGTGTGCATTATCGAACATCCTTAGAATATAGTGGTAAAATTGAAATAGTAAACGATTGAATTTGTAATGAAACCGGTGGTATTTAGCAGCGGATTATAATTTTTCCCGCTTCAAACGGTAACGAAAAGCCACCCCTTTTCAACGTCTTCAACCCATGTTGCAGTTAAATATCTTCAATCAATTTCATTTAGCCATTTATCGGTAAAAATATTCCTGGTAAAGCATACCAATAAATCATGACATTTAAACAACTTTGTATTTCCCTGTTTATTATGGCAGCCAGTGTTGCGTTTATATTGCCCGAAAAAAGAGCCACCCTCTTCCTGGTGGGTGATAGTACCTGTGCCGATAAGCCGCTTGCGGGTAACCCGGAAAGAGGTTGGGGCCAGTTGCTGCCACAATTTTTTAATCGTGATATAAGCATACAAAATCATGCAGTAAACGGTAGAAGCACCAAAAGTTTTATCAGTGAACATCGCTGGGATACCGTTTTGAGCAGGATGCAGGAGGGCGATTATGTGATGATACAATTTGGCCACAACGACCAGAAGTCGGAGGATCCCACCCGCTCGGCACCAGCTCACGGTTTGTATAAAGAGAACCTGGTACGGTTGGTAAAAGAAACACAGTCCAAAGGCGCTCATCCCATTTTGATTACACCCGTGATGCGCCGGAAGTTTGACGCGGCCGGTAAATTTGTAGACCAGCATGGCGACTACCCAGCGGTGGTGAAAGAAGTGGCCGCCATGTTAAAAGTACCTTGTATCGATTTGCATAAAAGCAGCGAGGCATTGTTAGTGAAAGAAGGAGTAGAAAATTCAAAGCGCCTGTTTTTACATATCCCTGCTAACCATTTTAAAAATGCCCCGGGGGCAAAGGAAGACAATACCCATTTTAGCGAGTATGGCGCAGCGTTAATGGCCTCCCTTGTTTGTAAGGAAGTGATGGAACAACAGCTCCCATTGGGTGGCTACCTGCTGCCCTCCGGCTTTAAAAACAAATTTACCTTTGAATTGCCGAAGGTGTATTCCCCGCATTTTAAACTCGATACGGTCAATATCATGCAATATGGTGCGGTTGCGGATGGGCGCACCCTTAATTCGGCAGCCATCAATAAAGCGATCAATACCTGTGCTGAAAAAGGCGGCGGTACGGTAGTGATTCCTGCCGGGTCGTATGTTACCGGCCCCATTATCATGAAAAGTAATATCAACCTGCATCTTGAAAAAGGAGCACTGGTAATATTCAGCGAAGATTTTAACCAGTACCCGCTGGTGGTTTCTTCCTTTGAAGGAGTAGATGCCGCCCGCTGCCAGTCGCCGCTGGTAGCAGAAAACCTCGAAAACATTGCCATCACCGGTAAAGGAATCATGAATGGGAATGGCTATTACTGGCGCCCCCTTAAAAAGGAAAAGATAACCGACAGCCAGTGGAAAAATCACTTGAAAAAATATGGCGGGGTAGTAACAGGGGATAAAAAAATGTGGTATAATTCGCCAAAAGCACT
>JBBQOJ010000553.1:0-3102 GCA_038330815.1 Chitinophagales bacterium
CATCGTATGTATATGCCCCCAACCAGGGCATGCGGGGATTTTTAGGAATGAGATGGTCGATTAAATAAAACATCGAAGGCCTCCCAACCGTTATACAATAACACTGTAAGCTACCACACCAATTAATGAAAGTAGCTGACCATGGCGAATAATCGAGGATTCATAAAATAATAAAGGATTTCATTTGAAAAAGATAAAACGAACTACCGTAGTGGCTTCTATCGCACTTTTTATATTGTTGACCGCCGGCATTGTGTTGTTTATACAAAAGAACAATGACCATAAGGAATGTAGTGACGTAGTGGAACAAAAAGTGGATGCAAATGGAGATACCGTTATTTCAAGGCGACATGTTTGCAAGGAACTGTTTAGCTTTTAGTAAAAGCGTACTACCACAGTTTGTAGGATAAAATTTACCTGCTATGCAACCCCTGGGTGCAGTTAAGCGTCATACAATAAATTAACGATTATGAAGGGAGCTATTTATTGGTTTATTGTGCTGGTAGCAACCACTACCATTTCATGTGATAAGCAACGGGAAAGCCTGCACGAAGATACCCTGGGGGTAGGCCAATGTAAAACCTACAAAGTTGCCCCTGCTAACATTACCATTTGTTTTGAGGCAGTAGAACAGGAATCCCGCTGCCCGGTTGGTGTTACCTGTGTTTGGGAAGGAATTGCGGTAGCAAGATTCAGGGCAGGTATCGGGGCGGACAATCATATTATAACGCTAGCCACCCGCGACTTTCATACTTACAGTAAGGATACCCTGGTGGATGGTGTTACCATCGAATTGGTAAATCTTACTCCATATCCGGATGCCACTGCTACCACTACCTCCAACAGCTATCGGGCTACGCTTCGGGTGACCAGGTAATTAATACAATGGAGCACAAGATTAAAGGTAGCCAACCCTTAAAGTAGCCAACCTTAAAGGTTCAAACGCTGAACCCGTAACCAGCGTTTTTTATTTAAAAATTTACTGCTTATTGAATTTATCCCCTTTCCATTTTTTTGGGTTGTTGATTATATATTCGGAAATGTGGATATAATATTGTTCATCATGAATAATGTGTTCGTAATAATTGGGTTGCCATAATTTCCCCATTATTTCATTCGGAGGCTAATTTGAATTCTGTCAAACATTCATTCGCCTCCAATGATTTGTATGCGCCAATCATATCGCCAATGGTTGTGGGGGCGGGGCTGCTACTGCCCTTTTATCATCGGTTGCGACATTGTCATCGGTCACCACATTATCGTTGGTTCCATTGTTATTATTTTGGTTTGTCGGGGCCATTCTTTGTGGTTTCCCTTTTTGGGCAGCGGCAAGCCCTGCCCCTACGGGTGCCGTCAACAAAATAATGCCGTGGATATGGTTGGGCATTATTTGAAAAACATCCAATTCAAAATTTGTAAACCGCTGTGCTAATTTTGCCCATTGTTCATTGGCAACAATGCCGAAATCATTCAACATCATTTCATCACTTGCTATTTTTCCAAATAAACATTTTTTATCCTGACCACCTATTGTAATGAAATACACTCCTGCATGTGAATAATCCTATCTCTACAGGCGGATGGATTTACGGTGGTGAAGGGTCGGATTGTATCCCATGTAGGTGCTTTATTTTCTATTAGGGGCGGAGGGGCGGGTAGATAACCGTTAACTTCCTACTCACTAGTTTTCTCCAGTGCCTGCAGAATATCCTGCAAAATGTCATCAACATGTTCCAGGCCCACGGAAATGCGGATAAGACCGGGGGTAATGTTGGTTGCCAGCCGCTCTTCTTCGGTGAGTTTTGCGTGGGTAGTACTTGCAGGATGGGAAGCAATGCTCCTCGTATCACCCAGGTTGGCCGTTAGGGACAACATCGTAAGACTGTTCAAAAACATTCTGCCACTTTCCAGCCCGCCTTTTAAATCAAAACATACAATACCGCCCCCGTTTTGCATCTGTTTAATGGCAATGGCGTATTGGGGGTGACTGGGCAGGAAGGGATATTTAAGGAAACGTATCTTGGGATGATGCTCTAATGCCGTTGCAATGTGCAGCGCATTTTTTGCATGGCGTTCCATTCTTACATCCAGTGTTTCCAGGCTTTTGCTTAACACCCAGGCATTAAACGGAGAAAGCGCGGGGCCTGTACTTCGACAAAATAAATAGATGTCGTTGATCAGTTCCTTTTTACCGACTATTACACCGCCCAATACCCTGCCCTGTCCATCAATCCACTTGGTGGCAGAATGCACTACCAGGTGAGCGCCAAAATCAATCGGCCGTTGGTTGACCGGTGTGGCAAAACAGTTGTCTACGTTTAAAATAAGGTGGTATTTTTTTGCGAGGGCACTTACTTTTTCCAGATCGATGATCGCCAGGCCAGGATTGGTTGGCGTTTCGATATAGATCATTTTGGTATTTGGGCGTATGGCAGCTTCCCAATCGTCCTGGTGATCGGCACTCACATAACTATACTCTATACCATAATTGGGCAGGTATTTTTTTATGATGGTTTGGGTACTGCCAAAAATGGCGTTGCAGGAAACCAGGTGATCGCCCTTTTTCAACAGGGCCATAAAGGAGGCAAACACCGCACTCATGCCGGAAGAAGTGGCATAGCCAGCCTCCGCTCCTTCCATTGCCACCATTTTATCGGTAAATTCTTTTACCGAGGGGTTACTGAAACGGCTGTAAATATTATCGTCTGTTTCATCGGCAAAGGCAGCCCGCATTTCTTCGGCATCATCAAAACAAAAACTACTGGTGAGGAACATGGGGGTGGAATGCTCCATTTCATTAGTGCGCTCCGATTGTATCCTGATGGCTGCTGTAACTGGGTTCATATGTTTAGCCCCTGCCCCACCGTTCTCCAAAGGAGAAAGAATGCGAAGGGGAATTTTTGTACTTTGTTAGAAGATGCACCTTCCGCCTTTTTAGGAAGGAAGAAGAGTGAAATTTTAAATGACTATCCGCTTTTAGGTGCAATGAGCATACCATGAGTAAGAAGTTGCCACATTGAGGAAGCTATGAAATAACTTTCTACCATGTTTTCTTCGATTAAATTTATAACAAAATTCGTTTAGATAATTTTGCATGTAGGT
>JBBQOJ010000554.1:0-3094 GCA_038330815.1 Chitinophagales bacterium
TTAGGGGTGGTATGGACCTGCGCGATGAAGTAATGGGCACGGAGGGTACTATCTGGATCAATAATTTTTTGCGTACCGGTTTCGAAATGTTCAGCACCGGAAAGGGTGGGGGATATGTAGCTGAGAAAGCAGAATCCAGCAGTGGCTGGTTATTCCCGGTAGGAGATGAATCGCACGAGTTGGGGTACCCCAATATGTTCACCGATATGTTTGAGGCTATTGAAAAAAATCGTACGCCCCTTGAATCTTTTTACGATGGCTACGTGGTAAACGCTATCCTGGATGCTGCCTTTTCCTCTGCCAAAAGTAAACAATGGGAGCCCGTGCAACTGGATGACTGGCGCGGAGATGCCACTACGGAACAATCACAAACACTGGTGTCGTTTGATGACAATCATTACCTGGTGAAGGAAGAAGTGTTACCCAATGGCGACCAGGTATTGATCCTAAAGGATAAAAAATCCGGAGTGGTGATACAACAAAAAAAGCAGGCAGCCCCATCAATAGGTGACCAGGGATGATTATACTAAACAAGTAACTTCTATCAATCATTACAAATAATCCAGGTATGCGGCCAGTTCTTCGTTTTCAGCTTTCGGCGATGATGTTGTTACAATTTTTTATCTGGGGAAGCTGGTATGTAACCATGGGTACCTACCTGGCCAATACCTTAAAAGCAGATGGTTTACAAATTGGAGCAGCCTATGGTATGATGGCCGTAGCTACCATTTTTTCTCCCTTTTTAATTGGCGTTATTGCAGACCGCTATGTTGCACCCAAAAAAATATTAGGTTCACTTCACCTGGCGGGCGGCATCCTGTTATTGATGATAACAAAAGTAACCGACCCTGATGTATTCAGTTGGGTTTTGCTGGGCTATGCGTTACTATATGCACCTACCCTTGCATTATCCAGCAGCATTGCGTTTAACCAGTTGCAGGATACGGGCAAGTCATTCGCGGGTATCCGGGTGTTTGGAACTATTGGCTGGATCATTGCCGGCTATAGTATCGACCAGGTATTTCACCTTAGCACTACTGCCATGGGGTTTACCTTTACCATGGCAGGCACTGCGTCCATACTGCTGGCATTGTTGAGTATGTTATTGCCAGGTGCCAAACTCAATGCCGTAGCGGAAACGTCCGCTACAAAAACGCTGGTAGATAAAGGCGCGCTTGATTTATTCCGCAACAAATCTTTCACCATATTCTTTATTGCTTCCATTTTAATTTGTATCCCACTGGCTTTTTATTATAGTTTAGCCAACCAGTTTTTAAATGAAAAGGGATTGGAAAATGCAACCAGTAAAATGGCGTACGGGCAGTTCTCCGAAGCGGTATTTATTGTGCTGATACCATTTTTCATGAAGCGATGGGGGGTAAAATGGATGATACTGGTAGGGATGATTGCCTGGATTTTACGGTTCACTTTGTTTAGCATGGGCGATGCCGGTGCTAATAGCTGGATGTTGCTGGCTGGAATTATTTTACATGGCGTGTGTTATGATTTCTTCTTTGTAACCGGTATCATGTATACCGATAGTATTGCCAATGAAAAAAATCGAAACGCTGCCCAGGGCATGATTACAATGGCCACGTATGGGGTAGGTATGTGGATTGGTAGCCTGGTGGCGGGTTATGTTGCCAAACAGGGAACCATTAATGCCTCCAGCCATCATTGGGAAACCATTTGGATGGTACCGGTATTTATTACGGTGGCGGTGTTGATTTTCTTTGCCTTGTTTTTTAAAGAGCGCCCAACCGATGCGATTGCCGGGGACTAGTGCAGGAGCAATAAAATAGCCCCACCCCGGGAGTTATTCCCTGGCGGGGCTGAGTAATTACTATTTTTTTAAACATGCTGCCGGTTGATGTAGCATAGCCTACTGATGTCGATACTATTTGCTTATCGTTACAGTGTAAAAATCCGGGCCTATTGTAGAAAACAAAATTTAATTACCTGCGTTTACACGATGATGTTACCTTCAATTGAATCATCCATCGTTTTTCCAACGGCCGCACCAATCATCCTTTTTACAAAACCAATCCCCATCGCATGCTTGGTATCCCAATAGTAACTTTCCGTAGGGGTAAATTTAATTAAGGTAATCCTGGGATCATCTTCTCCTTCGGTAAACCATGTTTTCATCATGGGGTCCCACAGCTCTTTTATTTTGCCTTTATCTGTAGTAATCTCGCCTTCCCCGGTAATGGAAAGAAAATCTGAATACGCCGATCCCTGGAACAACAATTGAATAATGGTATCATGCACTATTTCCATGTTTTTGTTACTGTCGGAGGAACTGAAAAACCAAATGGTACCATCTTCTTCCATTTTGGCTACCGACATAGGCCTGGTATTGAACGGGGTGGCGGTACGGGTACTGGTACAAAAGAAGCAACTGCCCGCTTTGTCAATCAGCTCCTTCATTTTCTTTATGCCTTCTTCACCTGAAAGGTCTTTATAATTTTCTTCTTCCTGGTTGTTGTTAATGCTGTCCATGATATAAGTTTTAGAGTTACTCCTATTCAAATTACGGTCCGACATATTACAGCCTGTTGATTGGTTACACTTCCAGTGTTTGTTTGATATTACAGGCGCTACTCGAAAATATGTATTAACAAATGTGATTGGAGTTGGGTAAAATTATGTACAGGTGTAGTGCTTTATTTTGCGCGGGTGTGGTATATACGATGGTCTTCTTTCTACTTTGTTATACCTGGATAAAAAAATACCTCCCTGATGAAGAGGCTTGCCACATGTAAAACCCGCCGTTTTATTTATTTCCTTTTATTACTTTAACGGATTGGAGGATACCTGGTCATTGTTCCACTTTATCTGTAAGCTAGCACGCTGGTTAACGAAGGAATGGGAGGCCTGAATTTTCATTCTGGCTTCAACAGGGTGGTAGAATCGGTGATGGGTCAATAACGGGGTAGGCGACAACCATCACACTATGGTGTAATTGACATGCAGTGCCTTATAAATCACATTTTTGTATTCGTCGATATCGGTGGGTTTACGCACATAATATTGGGCGCCATTACTATACAATTGTTTGATTACCTGCGGTGCGTAAGCGGAAGAAAATATA
>JBBQOJ010000555.1:0-3093 GCA_038330815.1 Chitinophagales bacterium
GCCTTGCGGAACATGTAGTCCAGTTCTACCGCAGTGAAAGCTTTTACATGCAGCCCGGGCCGGTGCGTTTTAATTTTTTGCATCAACTCGATAAAATAGTCCATGTTCATTTTTGGATGCACGCCGCCTACGATATGTACTTCGGTAATGGGTTTGCCGTCGTAGGTTTTAACAATGTCGAGCATCTGCTCAATGCTTAGTTCCCATCCTTCTTCTTTATGTGCATACAGGCGGGAATAAGAACAAAACTTACAACTGAACACACACACATTGGTGGGTTCTATATGAAAATTCCGATTGAAATAAGTAGTATCCCCATGACGGTATTCCCTGATAAAATTAGCCAGTGCCCCAATAAAAGCCAGGCTTCCTTTTTCAAACAACTGCAGGCATTCTGCCTCCGTGATCCGCTGGTGTTGTTGTACCTTTTGGGCAATGTGTTGAAGGTCGGTATCAGCGGTAATTTCAATCAGGGAATCAATGGATGTTGTCATGGTAATAATTTGCGCAAAGGTACTGCAGGTGTAGTGTTAAAACAACTGCGGGTAAGAATAGTTGTAAGGTGCCGGATAATTTTGGCCTGCTATATCAGCACCCCTGCAATGGATGGCTCAACATTGATTTGCAGTTGCAGTGTGCGACGCCACCGCAGCTAAATAGCGGCCTCTAAAGCCAGGCCAAAATAACTTTTCCTTGTCTTGATACTTCATCATGCAGGATTAATTAATGCGCATACTTTGCCTGGTGATATAAAGAACAACGGAAAGGGTGCATTCCAAATTGTCGCTCTTAATTTCGGTCGGTGACATTGACCACTTGTTGTTGCCACAATTTGGAATGCACACATGGGAAATGCTTGAATTGATTAATTGTATATCTTCAATTTCAAAACAATCGTCTGCTTATGCAAAGATTCCAGGGATTAATAGGGGTAGTGCTAATTCTGGGCATTGCCTGGTTGGTGTCGAATAACAAGAAAAAAATTAATTACCGGTTAGTAGGCAGTGGCATTTTATTACAGGTGGTGATCGCCCTCCTTATTTTGAAAGTTCCCCTCGTGAAGGCATTTTTCCAAAAGATAGGCAGCATTATTACGCATATAGAAGCGTTCGCTAAAGAAGGTGCTTCTTTTGTTTATGGCGGTTTAATGGCCAATAATTTTGCAGGTGGATCTGTACCCTACAGCACACCGGGTGTTTTTATTTTCGGATTTAGTGTACTGGCTACGATTATTTTGGTATGTGTGCTGGTGGCCATTTTTTATCATTTTGGTGTAATGCAACGCATTGTATCTATTGTAGCACGGGCCATGAACTGGGTGATGCGGGTGAGTGGCGCCGAGGCATTGAGCAATGTGGCCAGTGCCTTTGTAGGACAGGTAGAAGCCCAGGTGATGATACGCCCTTACCTCAAAGGCATGACGATGAGCGAGCTGCTTGCCAGTATGAGCGGAAGCCTGGCCTGTATTGCGGGTGGTATTTTGGTAGTGTATGTTAGCTTTGGTGCCAAGGCGGAGTACCTGTTGGCAGCGAGTTTGATGGCCGCCCCGGCCGCCCTCGTAATTTCAAAAATTGTTTGGCCCGAAACAGAAGAGAGTGAAACGATGGGTAAGGTAAAACTGGAAGTGAAAACGCCCTATACCAATGTTATTGATGCCATTACCCATGGGGCAGGGGATGGGATGAAAATTTCGATGAATGTAATTGCCATGTTGATTGGATTTCTGGGACTGATTGCCCTGATCAATTTTTTATTGATGAAGATGGGTATTTTATTTCACCTCGAGTTTAGCCTTACACTCGACTGGATTTTTGGAAAAATATTTTCCCCGATGGCATGGGCCATGGGTGTTCCTTCGGGTGATGTGGCCAATGTTGCCACGCTGTTGGGCAAAAAATTAACCATCAATGAATTTGTAGCTTTTAGTGATCTTACCCAAACCATGGTACCCAACCAGGCTGGGGAAATGGTAAAGGGCTACCAAAGTGTTATCTCAGATAAATCGTTGTTGATTGTAAGCTTTGCCATTTGCGGGTTTGCCAACTTTAGTTCGGTGGGGATGCAGATTGGCGGCATTGGTGCACTGGCACCGGAGCGGCGGGCCGACCTTGCCCGGCTGGGGATGCGGGCGTTACTTTGTGGTACACTTGCCTCGTACCTGTCTGCTACGTTGGCTGGTATACTGATGGGATAAGCAACGCATGAAGTAATTGAAATATTCAGCACAAACAACCGGACGTTACTTTAACAAAATACATTCACGTTAATGCATAAAAAAAAGCCGAAACTGCTTCGGCTTTTTTCTATGTTATACGCAACCTAATTACTTAAGTGCCTCGATTTTCTTTACAAAATTTGCTTTTGGCTGTGCACCTACCAGTTTATCAACTACTACACCGCCTTTTACAAAAAGAATGGCAGGGATACTGGTGATACCATAGTTGGTAGAGATTTCGGGATTGTGATCCACGTTTACTTTTCCAACGTTTACCTTTCCATCATATTCTTTCGATAATTCTTCAATTACTGGTCCGATTGCGCGGCAGGGACCACACCATTCTGCCCAAAAATCGATTACCGATAATTTATCTGAATCTAAAACTTCTGTTTTAAAGTTCGCATCCGTGAATTCGTGTGCCATAATTATAAATTTAATTTTTACTTTTTCTAAAGAGTGTCAAAAATACATCCAAAAATTTAAATAGGTTGGAATGACATATACACAATACAAATGTCAGTGTGAATATGTTGATTTGCCATTAGGTAATTGTAAATATGCCCATTTTTAGGTTTTTTTTAACGTTTCAACAGTAATTAACTGCGGGGTGGCATTGTTGTTATGCTCAAGGCGCCTTACCCTTGTATTTATACGGTAACTACATTTACTTCTATGTCTTTATTCTCGTTCAAAAACAGGGCCATATCATCATTCATGGTAAAGCCGGTTTCCATACTGTACATGCCTACCTTGTAATTGTTCCGTACATCCACGATATTAAATTTAATGGCGGTTTTACCCGGGTTGGCTTTAATGTTCTGTTCCATAAAACCAACAAAACCCTGGTTGATAAACTGGGGTTGCACTTCAATGGT
>JBBQOJ010000556.1:0-3078 GCA_038330815.1 Chitinophagales bacterium
CCAAACCTTATCAATTCTCCCACGCCTTCCTGGTCAATTGTTTGGAAGGGATCATCTGGTAAAAGTTTTTGGTCAAGATAAATCGGCAGGAACCCACCAATATCATCGCGGCTGAATCCGAAACTCATTTGTGTTAAGTCGTTGGTGCCGAAGCTAAAAAAATCAGCCACTTCCGCCATCTCTGCTGCCATTAATGCAGCACGGGGTATTTCTATCATCGTGCCAAACCGGTAAGGAATTTTTTTCAGCCCGGTTTTTTCACACACTTCCTTATATACTTTGGTAACAATGGCTTTTTGATGGATTAATTCACTTGCTGCACAGGTAACAGGCACCATAATTTCGGGCAGGGCCTTTTTGCCGGATTTCAGTATTTCTGCGGTGGCTTCAAAAATAGCCCTTATCTGCATTTCTGTAATTTCAGGATAGCTAATGCCCAGGCGAACGCCACGGTGCCCCAGCATTGGATTATTCTCATGCAATGCCAATACCCTTCTCTTGAGAATGCTCATACTAATACCCAGTTCTTTGCTCAACTGCTGTAACTTCTCACTGTCATGGGGTACAAACTCATGCAGGGGTGGATCCAGTAACCGCATGGTAACGGGCAGTCCGCCCATGGTAAGTAAGGTTTGTTTAATATCCTTCTTTACGTACTTAAATAATTCGTTCAGCGCCACCCTTCTTTCTTTTTCTGTTTTACTTACAATCATTTTACGCAGGAGGAATAAGGGTTGATCACTGCCTTCGCCATAAAACATGTGTTCGGTTCGAAATAAGCCAATCCCTTCGGCTCCAAATTGCAGCCCCTGGGCAGCATCACCGGGCGTTTCTGCATTGGTACGTACGCCCATTACCTTATATTTATCTACCAGTTTCATCAGGATTTTATAGGCCTGGTTTTTATTTAGGTCCGTATCCACCAGTGCCATACTTCCGGGATAAACAAGCCCTTTCGTACCATCCAGGCTTAACCAATCTCCCTCCTTTATAAAGGTGCCATCATTCGCTTTAAAGGATTTTGTCTCTGCATGTATTTCGATATCAGCACACCCTACAATGCAACATTTGCCCCAACCCCTGGCCACCAATGCAGCGTGAGAAGTCATTCCCCCCTTTGTGGTAAGTATCGCTTCCGCTTTGTGCATGCCATCCACATCTTCGGGGGAGGTTTCTTCTCTTACCAGGATGACCTTTTCTCCTTTACCTGCCCATAATACGGCATCATCGGATGAAAATACCACCCGTCCCCTGGCGCCGCCCGGACCAGCAGGCAACCCTTTTGCAATGGGCCTGGTTACTTTCTGCACCTCGGGATCCAGCATTGGCAATAATAACTCTACCAACTGGCTGGGTGCTACCCGCAGGAGGGCGCTTTTTCCATCGATTAACTTTTCCAAAAACATATCACTTGCCATTTGCACCGCAGCAATTCCATTGCGTTTTCCAACGCGGCATTGTAACATATACAATTTCCCCTTTTCAATTGTAAACTCAATGTCCTGCATATCGCGGTAATGTTTTTCCAGGCGCTCCTGGATTTTGAACAACGCCTGGTATACTTCCGGCATTATTTCTTCCAGGGTTGGCAAATGTTTGCTTTGCTCATTTTTGGAATAATCATTCACCGGAGCCGGGGTGCGTATTCCGGCAACCACATCCTCGCCCTGTGCATTTAATAAATACTCTCCGTAAAATTGTTTCTCCCCATTGCCAGGATTGCGTGTAAAAGCAACACCGGTGGCACTGGTTTCACCCATATTGCCAAAAACCATGGCCTGCACATTTACAGCGGTGCCCCACTCATCGGGTATTTTTTCTATGCGCCTGTATTCGATGGCGCGTTTACCCATCCAGCTGCTAAAAACTGCTCCTACACTTCCCCATAATTGTTCGACGGGATCCTCCGGAAAAGGTTTGCCAAGTACTTTTAGTACGGTGGCTTTAAAGTCTTTTACAAGCAATTTTAATTCTGCTACCTGCAGGTCGGTATCAAAAAGATACCCCTGCTGCTTTTTAATTTTCTCCAGCTTTTCATCCAGCACCCGCCTGATGCCTTTACCAGATGCGGGTACAATGCCGCCGGCCTTTTCCATCACCACATCAGCATACATCATAATCAATCTACGGTAAGCATCATATGCGAATCGTTCGTCGCCCGATTGCGCAATAACCCCTTTTATGGTGGTATCATTTAACCCAATATCCAATACGGTTTCCATCATCCCGGGCATGGAACGCCGGGCTCCGGAACGAACCGATACCAGCAGTGGATTATCAGCATTCCCAAACTTTTTCCCCATTTCCTTTTCAACTGCCGCCAACGCAATGCCTACCTGCCGCTCAAGTGAAGCCGGGTACTTTTTTCTATCCTTGTAGTAGTGGGCGCAAACTTCGGTGGTGATCGTAAAACCGGGAGGTACGGGTAAACGCAATTTGGCGTGCCCGGCCATTTCTGCAAGATTAGCTCCTTTTCCACCTAACAAATTCTTCATAGATTCGTTGCCATCTGCCTTACCGCCACCAAAATAATATACATATTTGATAGCCCTTTTTGATTGTGCCATATAATGGTTTTATTGTGAAATAGCTTTTTCAGAAGGTTTTCACTCGCAGTTTACCGATTCGTTTTATCCCCAATTAACAAACCTGCCACTAGTACCGGGTAACCGATTCCCCCTCTCCTGCAGGTTAATCCTGGAAAGGATGAAGCGCTTATATCTTTTTCAGCCGAAGAATGCCTTAATTATAAAAATGCTGGGAGAGTGTATTGGAAATCACTTTAACACCTGTGCTGGTTCCTTTCAACTGGTAGCAATTATTAATGGCCCGGGTATTTGGATTGGAAAGATGCCTTTCGTTGTAGGGAGCAAGTATATTTTCTTCTTTAATTACCTGGCCAGCCGAATTAATGGTACGCTCAATAACCCGGTAATTAAAGTGCCAGGGATTTAACTCTTCCTTGTTATCATCCGGGTTGTAAGTGTCGTTAAACCCTTCGAAGATTAACTCGCTGGTATGACTGGATTGACTGCTTAATTCTTCCGTAATGTTAATGAATTTATTCAACTCAGGGTC
>JBBQOJ010000557.1:0-3068 GCA_038330815.1 Chitinophagales bacterium
GCTACCGGTGCAGCAAAACAACTATTTATTTACAGAGCGTGCTACCGATTCCTATACCAATCCCGAATTTAAAACGGATCATCCCTCCGTATTAGGTGCCTGGGGCATGTTGCCAAAAACCAGCATGGTAGATAGTGCTACGATGCAACACACGTTCGACTGGATTTGGAAAAACTGGAGTTGGAACGAAACCTGAGGCTGGGATTTTCCAATGACGGCAATGACGGCCACCCGCATGGGCATGCCGGAAAAAGCGGTGGAGTCATTACTGATGCCGGTACAAACCAATACCTATTTAAACAATGGTCATAATTACCAGGATGAACGCCTTACGATTTACCTGCCCGGCAATGGGGGGGTATTAACGGCCGTGGCCCTGATGTGCGCAGGGTGGCAGGGTAACAGGGTAACTAATCCCGGCTTTCCATAAATCGGCCGGTGGGAGGTGAAATGGGAGGGGTTGCAACAAATGTTTTAATAGCGGGTAACCGATACCGGTAGTGCCTTATCCGGTAATAAGGTACACCAATAAACTCCTGGCACCGTGTGCCCCAATCACCAGGGATTGTTCAATATCAGCGGTTTTGGAGGGCCCCGCTAAAAAAACGCCGTAACCTTCCCGGGCGATGTCAATTTTCTCATAGGCTTCATGCATGGTGGGCACGATGGTATGGGCATGGAGGCAGATCACCAGGTGCTGGCAAATAAACGGCAGTAAGCGGTTTTTAAGTTGATGCTCATACAGCCAAACCGAGCCGTTTTCTGCTACGCCCAGTGTTGCTTCGATATAGGCAGTAAATACGGGTTCAAGCGAACCTGCATGCATACCGCTGATGACTTCTGTATTTACGGTGCCGAGGTAAGGCAAGGTGTTTACAATGTATTGCTGCCCGTTGCGGGATTGTTCCAGTGTGTCACGGATACCGGCAACATCGTTTATTACCACCGCTTTGCCTCCAATACTTTCCAGTGTTTTAACAAACTGCGGCAGGATGGCCGATGGTTCCGGCAGTTGCCTTTCCATCTGCACATCAGGCAGTTGCAGTAAGGCAGGTTGATTGGCCTTAATGGCGGTCATTATTTTACCTCTTGAACTCATTGTTTATTTTTTAGGTACCAATCACGGAAACTTTGTTTGGGCGCTGCCGGCATATCCCGTTGTTTATACCAGGGATTAAATGTTTTGTTGTTGGTAACAAAAGGCATTACCCGCATCACCCACCTGCCCATCTTTCCTGCCAGCCGGTAGATAGCCGGGTGGGCCAATACAAAGGCCATTCCCTTCATGGCTACTTTTTTTCCTGTTGGCACATAGCCCTCTGCCGTTAGTACCTGCCGCCATTTCCAAAGCTGAACATGGATATCGATTTTTACCGGGCACACATTGGAGCACGAACCGCAAAGGGTAGACGCAAAGGGAAGGTCAGCATTGGCCTTCATATCGAGGTTGGGGCTTAAGATGGAACCAATTGGCCCCGCTATAGCCGTATGATAACTATGTCCGCCACTGCGGCGATATACCGGGCAGGTATTAAAACAAGCGGCACAGCGGATACATTTTAACGAATTACGGAAGTCGGGCCTGCCCAGTTGTTTGGTACGACCGTTGTCTACAATCACAATATGCATTTCCTGGCCTTCCCTTGGGCGTTGAAAATGACTGGAGTAGGTAGTAATAGGCTGGCCAGTGGCGCTCCTGGCAAGCAGCCGTAAAAACACGCCCAGGTGTTCTGCCTTTGGAATAATTTTTTCAATGCCCATACAGGCGATGTGGATATCCGCGGCGTGGGCCCCCATATCTGCATTGCCCTCGTTGGTACACACCACAAATCCACCGGTTTCGGCGATGGCAAAATTTACACCGGTAATGGCCAGTTGCGATTGAATGAATTTATCCCGCAGGTGAAGGCGGGCGGCTTCGGTGAGGTATTGCGGATCGTTGTTTCCTTTTTCGGTTCCCAGGTGTTGGTGAAAGGTTTCGCTTACATCCTGTTTTTTCAAATGGATGGCAGGCAATACAATATGGCTGGGCGCTTCCTGCCTTAATTGTACAATGCGTTCGCCCAAATCGGTATCCACCACTTCCACGCCTTGTTCAATCAAAAAGTCGTTCAGGTGGCATTCCTCCGTTAGCATCGACTTGCTTTTTACCACCCGCTGCACCTGGTGCTCTTTTATCAGTTGCAGGATGATATTGTTATGTTCCAACGCATCTGCCGCCCAATGTACCTTGATGCCATTGGCCTGGGCCTGTTGTTCAAACTGAGTGAGATAGGCGTGCAGGTTAGACAGGGTATGGTCTTTAATTTGTGAGGCCAGTTCGCGCAATTGTTCCCATTCTGCTACCTGTTGCACCGCCCGGTCTCTTTTTTCCCTCACAAACCAAAGGGTTTCATCATGCCAGTCGGTACGGGGCTCGTCCTGTATAAAAAGTTCCGCCGCCTTTGAATGGCTCACCGTTGCCCCGGGATTGGGCGTACGGTATAGTGTTATAAATTTTTTAGGATCCATACTTAGTTGTTGTTAAGGTGTGGAACAGTTACGCTACTGTTCAGAATTTCCGCAATGTGAATGGTTGATACCTTGCTACCGCTTCGTTTTAAAATTCCCTCCAGGTGCATGAGGCAGCTAACATCTACGCCCGTAATATATTCCACTTCGTTGGCTTCATGTTCGGCCACCCGGTCCTTGCCCATTTTTACAGAAACCGCTTCCTCAAACACGCAAAAGGTACCTCCAAAACCGCAACATTCGTCTACCCGTTTGGGTTTGGAGAGCACCAGGCCGCTTACCTTGTTCAACAGTTGTTCCGGTTTTGAAAAAGCCGGGGCCACCAGTTCGCTCATGGAAGAAAGGTGCAGCCCACGCTGGCCATGACAGCTTTGGTGAATGCCTACCCGGTGCGGAAAGTGAGCAGTAACTACTTCGGTTTTTAATACATCTGTTATAAACTCCGTTAGTTCAAAAATGTGTTCACGGATATGCTGCGCCTTTTTTTCGTCGGGATGATGTAAATGTTCTTTTACGTGCAGCACACAACTGCCAGAGGGAGATACGATGTAATCGAC
>JBBQOJ010000558.1:0-3063 GCA_038330815.1 Chitinophagales bacterium
GTTGCCTCATTTCTTCCTGGTGATGGCCGGCGCAGCTATTAAACTAATGATGGATTATGGTAGGTTACAGCAACGCATATTGGTGGTGGCTAAAGAAAAAGCAGAAGCAGAGCTCAATTTTTTAAAATCACAAATCAATCCACATTTCATGTTCAATTCATTAAATGCGGTGTATTTTTTAATTGATAAAAGCAACGCTGCTGCCAGGAATGCCCTGCACCAGTTTTCCGCCCTGTTACGTTACCAGTTATACGAGATGAACGACACCCGCATTCCCATTGAAAAGGAAATACGTTTTTTACAGGATTATGTGGCGCTTCAGCAATTACGCACTAACGATACCTGTTCCATTGTATTTGATTGCGACCCGGCGGTAAAGAATTTTACGATTGAGCCATTGCTGTTGATTCCATTTGTGGAAAATGCGTTTAAACACCTGGGACAGACCCACCCGTCAGCATCCTGTATACATATAGCAATGGCGTGGGATGGCCTCCGTTTCGTATTCAATATAAAAAACACCATGGATACCCTGGTGCCCACCGATGCTGCCCACCAGGGTATTGGATTAAAAAATGTTCGGCAGCGATTAGCAATTTTATACCCGGGTAAACATACGCTGTTAGCTGATCGACAGGAACAATTATTTGTTGTAGCCCTTACCATTCAACTGGAAAAAGCACCGAATGATAATTAACTGTATTATAATTGATGACGAACCACTGGCACGGAAGGGCCTGGCAGAGTATGTAGATGAAATAGATTTTCTACGGCTCACCGGTAGTTTCGGTCACCCATTAAAGGCCACTGATATATTGGCAACAGGCGAAGTGCAGCTGCTACTAATGGATATACAAATGCCCGTTATTTCGGGTATTGATTTTGTAAAAATCTCTAACCACCTGCCCCCGGTAATCTTTACCACTGCTTATCCAAATCACGCCCTGCAGGGTTTCGAACTGGAGGCACTTGATTATCTTGTAAAACCCATATCCTTCGAGCGGTTTTACAAAGCAGCGCTGAAAGCGAAATCCTATTACGATATCCGGGAGAAAAATGTGGCCTTGCTAAATAGCCAGGCAGATTATGTTTTTGTGAAGGCAGATAATAAGCTAGTGAAAATCATGCTGCAGGATATTTTATTTGTTGAAGGGTTGCAGAATTATGTCTGCATTCATACCATCGAAAAAAAATACATCACCTACCTTACTTTTAAATCGATAGAGGAGTCGCTTCCTGCCAGCCTGTTTATCAAAGTGCACAAATCCTACATCGTGGCGCCTGCAAAGGTGGATAGTATTGCGGGCAATGAAATACAGGTAGGTACACACAAACTTCCGATCAGTCGCAACCTGAAGGATGCCGTAATGGAAAAATTATTAAAAGGGAAGTATTTAAAAAGATAAGTTATTCCTGCTAACCGGGCACAAGCTGCTTTATTCCAGGTGGCTTAAAAGCTGCAAAAGAAACGGCCGTTAATAGTCATCTTACCAAAACATTAATCTCATAAGCGCCTGGTGGGAATAACCAACCTTACCGGTAAAACTGCAACAATTTCCTCCAACCTCCTTCCAGTCATTCATAAACGGCCACGCTTTACCCCAACTCCCCTTTACCCCGGTATAATAATCCCTGGCTTTGCTAATGGTTAAATAGAAGTAGATGTTAATGTAGTTAATAGTTTCGAACCAGGTGGATGTTACCCGATGAACTTCTCCTGCGACAACTAATCCAATTTCATAAATTGTATTTCGTCCTCCAATTCAATATAGTATTGCTTTTACTAATTATTAACAACCACACCAATTACTAATTTTTTAGTGTAGGATGTTACCCATATTGCGCAGCAATTCTACAATATGATAAGGGAATCGTAACTGGGAGGAGGTGGTTTGATTTTTTCAAAGATAGGTTTGAAAGCATTTAAAAACAAAACAGTTAAAACAAACATTCAATCAATTATTAAATCAATAAGTATGAAGAAAGTAATCAGTTTATCCGCAGGTGTATTGTTCTCGATGATGATGATGGCACAGGAAAATATGCCAGCCCGGCCTAATGGGAGCATGGACACCATTCCAGATAGAAAATGGAAAAATGAGAAAAAAGCGAATAAGAATAAAATGGATACATCCATGTCTAATCGTTGGTCGGATACCTCCATGAGGAAAAATACCTGGCCCGATACGTCTTCCGCAAATGCAAACAATTACTTGCCTGCTACACCGGCCATGCCGAAGAGCAATGATACTGCCACTGACTTAACCAGGGGTACTGCAGCTCAGGGAAATCGGAATGCCAGTGATACCTTTCCTGCACAAGGAAATACGTACAACAATACCAACGCTGATACCAGTACAACTACTGAAACATCAAATGCACCAACTGATCGCGTAATGATGATCGATGAAAAGGTGATGGTAATCAGGAATGGCGATTCAACCTTACTGGCAGATAAAATTGAATTGGAAAGTGGTGCGATAGTAACGAGGGATGGCACCGTTACCTTTAAAAGCGGTACTACCACCAAGCTTAAGAATGGCCAGTTTATAAATCTCAACCCGGCTGATACTAAAAAAGAGGATAAATAATCAGCCTGGCAACCCAATATTGAATGCTTCTACACAGTTAGCCGTTTATTAACGAATGGCAACACTGTAAAAATTCAAGCGCCGCTTTTAAAAGCGGCGCTTTTTTAGGTTTTGTTGTCTTTGAATTTAAAGAAAATCCAATGGCGAATAGCTTATTTACATCGGCCGAAAAGCTATTACTTATCTGCCGGCGGACTTTTTTTAACCACTTTTACAGCAGCTTTCCTGCGCTTGGGGCTTTTCGAAGATGCTGGTGTTGCTACCTTCTTTGGTGGTGATTTCTCTTCAGCACTTGCAGGCGGTTTGGGCAATTTCACCCCTTCGATGAGTAATTTTGCTGCTTTGCGTACGCGCTTTTCAAATTTTTTATCTCCAAGTTGTCTTTGCAAAGATGCTAATGCAGCCGTTAACTGCGTAGTGGTGGCACTAAGAAGGGTTTCCTTAGCGGATACTTTTGGTTTGGTGGTGTTCA
>JBBQOJ010000559.1:0-3043 GCA_038330815.1 Chitinophagales bacterium
CTGCTACTTGCAACAGTCAAATGACTTCGGCCGACCAACATTCACTATATTTAACTGCGTGTTTTTGCAGATAAATCCATTTAATGAACCGGTATTATTATTTTGTTTTCTTTCTACTTTTTAGTATCCCAGTTGCGCGGTCGCAACCTGATCTTTTTCCAGGCACCTGGCAAATGATTTATCAGCCTGATTCCAAAGCGCCACCGGTATTGCTTGAACTGCAAATAGCTGTACCCGGCAATAACATACTGTTTCCGGCCCTACTTACAATAAGCTGTGGCGATTACCTTGCATCGTATAGCCTGTTGCTGGTTAAAAAGAACAGCAGGGAACTGGCAATCAGCAAAAACAAAATACCGCTGAATGAAGGCTTCCAGCTACCGGCCAGTGAGATATTTTACTTCAATGGCATCTTCGATCAAAGTAAAAACCGCAAGGGAATACCACAGCTACATTTAAAAAGGCTGCAGGAAGGGCCCAATATAGCAGCTACTTCGTCCCTCGTAACCCATGAACATGCATCCAATCTCCAGTCCGCCAGCGATTTGCTAAGCCGTGGGCCCATCAGTTTAACGAAAATCAGTAATGTGCCATTGTTAGCCGAAACGGCAGATAGCCTTTTAAATAGCCAGCTACCCCGATATTTTGGGTTAACCGATTCTCTCCATGTACCAGTCCGGGACGGTGTTATTTATATTGCCGGTATTAAAAAACCAAAAAATGACCAGGTATCGATGGCTCTGAATGGACAGGTTTTTTTTGAACAATTGATGATTGAAAAGAAACCGCACCCCGAGGAAATATTACTGGATACCGGCCTAAACCTGTTGGCTTTTTTTTCAGATAACTTTGGTAACCAACTCCCCGGCAGAGGCAAACTGGAAGGGGTCTTTGGCGAAAAAAGATTCCAATTGGATTTTGCTGACCCAGCCGATAGCGCCGCCTCGTTCATCGTTGCCCGCTTGTATGTTGGAACGGATAAAGCCAGGGGGAAATATTTTCAATCCTATACTCCTTCCACTCCATTGGCTCCATTAAGTAGTAACGATAAATTGTTGGGAAGTATACTTTCAACGGCACAGCAACTAAAGTTTGCTATCATAGATGATGCGGTAGAGGACGGAGATAGTATCTCCATCCAAATTAACGGCGATTGGATCACCAGGGGGTTCCCGGTTAAAAAATATGCACAGTTTATTACGGTGAGTTTACAGCCGGGTATCAACAGCATTGTATTTATTGCAGATAACCTTGGTTCCATTGCACCCAATACTTCTGTAATTGAAATTATTGATGGCAATAAACGAAAAGCCTTTCCGCTTGAAACCATCCCGGGGGAAAGTAACCTGATAAGGGTTTTTTATGAGGTAACGCCCATTGAACGCTGAGGGTGCTTATGCAAAAAAAATACCAGCCGAAGCCGGTACTTTTTTACTTAATATACCATGTTAACCAAAAAGACATTTATATGGGACGCAGTTGATTAGCGTCGGTTGACATCAACCACCGGTTAATTGCGATCGCGGTTATTGTGTTTTTTGCGATAAATTTTCCTGTTGGCCTGTCGCTTATCCTGGCGGATTTCCTTTCTTTCTACACGGGTAACAACGCCATCAGCTTTGGCCACCCTGGTATTTTTGCGGATTTTTCGTTGATCCCTGGCCAGGTTAGTGGTTTCTGAGCGGGTAAGTTCCCCGTTTCTAACCCCCTGTTTAATTCGTGCATGCTGCACCCTGGAGGATGGTGCCACCTGGGCCTGGGCATGGAAACCGATGGTTAATAGTATTGCTGCTGCAAAAAATAATTTTGTGTTCATTGTGGTTGGTTTTTAACTGTTGAAATGTTGTAATTAATTTTTTTAGTTGTTTGCCGGCTTGCTATATTCAGACCGGTTAAGCTGATTAAAGTTTAATCACCAGCAAAAAAGGAGGATGGGCTACCGGCAAGCCGGTTGACTGATTGCGAAGGCCTGTAAAGGATTATTAGGTAAAGATATACTGGCAGCCAGCATCCATATTAAGCAAAGCCACCAACCTTAGTGTTGTCGCGTCTTGGCGCATTGGGCATTAAACGAATTAGCTTGCTTTGAAAAATGCAGGTTAACAATAGTACCATGGGCAACCAGGCCGCCAATAGCAACCGATTGGATTACCGGTAGTAAAGGTTGGAAAAAGTATAAGTAAAGGACAATTCAGTCAAGCTTCGCGTGCTACAGCAGTTCGGGCTGTGGGTGGCAGATATTAAAACTCCGGCGGTGATATTTACTCAGCCCATAACTTTCTATTGCCTTACGATGCACATCGGTGCCATAGGCTTTATTGGTATTCCATCCATACCAGGGATATTCCTTATGTAATTGCTGCATGTATTCGTCACGGTAAGTTTTAGCCAAAATACTGGCAGCAGCAATGGAGGCATATTTTCCATCCCCTTTAACCACACACTCATAAGGAATTTGTTGATAAGGTTTAAACCTGTTGCCATCTACGAGTAATAAGCCGGGCCTTACGTTTAACTGATCAACGGCGCAATGCATTGCCTTATACGACGCCTGTAATATGTTGATGGTATCTATTTCATCATTGTCAACGGCGGCCACAGAAAAGGCAATGCTTTCCCGCTCAATCACTGGTCTTAACAAATCGCGTTGCGCTTCACGCAGTTGTTTGCTATCATTCAGCAAGGGATGGTGAAAATCGGGGGGAAGTATTACGGCCGCAGCGAATACAGGGCCCGCATAACATCCCCTGCCAGCTTCATCAAGACCGGCTTCCACAAAATCGTGCTGAAAAGAGGATAGTAACATGGTGTTTAACAAATATCTGATAATTGCCCAAATTATCCGTTCAATGTGGAAAAACAACCATCGCTGAACTAACTTTGCACCCGCTATGAAAGAAAGAATAAATAAAGATGCAAAAGAGTGGCAGGCGTCAAAAGGCGTAGCTGTTTGGTTATTGATAGGGGTGGGTATGATTGTGATACAGGTGCTGATCGGGGGCATTACCCGTCTTACCGAATCAGGCTTATCCATTACCGAATG
>JBBQOJ010000560.1:0-3041 GCA_038330815.1 Chitinophagales bacterium
AACCGATGGCGCCACCATAATATCTTCTGCCGGTGGGTTCATTTTCGTTGATTAATTGCATGGCCTTAAACTTGGGCGCTCCACTAAGGGTGCCGGCCGGGAAACTAACGGCCAATAATTTAAAGGGATTGGTTTCGGAGCCCACCGTACCTGTTACCTCGCTTACCAGGTGGATAACATGGGAGTAATAATTCACTTTCTTATACTGGGTAACTTCCACGTTGTTGCACATGCGGCTCAGGTCGTTGCGCGCCAGGTCTACCAGCATCACATGTTCCGCATTTTCTTTAGGATCATTCTCCAGTTGTATGGCGAGTGCCTTATCCGTTTCGTCATTGCCCGTACGCTTAAAGGTGCCGGCAATGGGATGAACGATGGCCTTGCCGTTGCGTACAATTAACTGGCTTTCCGGGGAGGAACCGATCAGTTTATAATCACCATAATCAAAATAAAACAAATAAGGGCTAGGATTAATACTACGCAGCGCCCGGTAAACATTGAATTCATCACCGGTGAATGACTGTTGAAACCGGCGGCTTAATACTATCTGGAAAACGTCTCCCCGGTGACTGCTGGCAATTCCTTTTTTCACCATTTCAATATAGGCGGCATCGGTTAAATTGGAAGTTTCAGGCCCGCTGGCAGCAAACGGATAAGTGGGAACATCCCTGCTTTTGATCAGGCTTTCCACTACTTCTATTTCACTGGCAATACCCTGGATGGCATTCTCGCATATAAACAATTCATTTTTAAAATGATTAATAGCGATTACATATTGATATAGCCGGTAACGCATCAGCGGTATCACCGGCGCTTCATTTGGCTGGTGCGCATCCAGTTGTATGGTGTCAAAAAACTGAACGGCATCGTAGGTACTGTAGCCAAACAGGCCCTGCGCAACATTGATGGGCCGGGGCAACTGTTCCCCAATATCAAAGCGTTGCATAAAATCCCAAAGGTGGCTGGTTACACTGGCCGGATCTTGTATAGTTATCTTTTCCGGTACCTGCCCGGGTAATTTGTATTCAATAGTGGCAGGCGTGCGAATTTCAATCCCGGCAATGGCGTTGATCCCAATAAAGGTGTAGCTGTTTTCACCGGCATGATAATCGGAACTTTCCAACAGGATCGTATCCCGAAAGCGGTCCCTCAGCCGGAGGTAGATTCCCACGGGAGTGTACACATCTGCCAATAATTTACGGTAAACTGTTTGAATGATTATTTTTTTCATATACCCTGTTGCTGAAAGCTTTTCTTGCCTGTCCTTTGCATTATTTGGAAAGGAGGGCAAAATTAAGTGATAACTATTTATTTCGATTCAAATGCGTTGGTGCCAACTGCAATACAAAAAGCCCCAACACATGTGTCGGGGCTTACCTATATTTTTATACATACAATAGCGTGCGACAGTTCAAAGAAATGATTGCCACCACCAACTGTTGCTATGTAAATTTTTTGAAATCATTTGATGCAGCAAAGATGAATGGTATTTGATTAAAAAAAAAACTTTTTATTATTTTCACTTTAAAATAAGGGCCATCTTTACTGGCCCTAAAAATGCCATATCATTTTTACACTAAAATTTAAACAATGCAAGTAATCATATTTGGCGCCACCGGCATGGTGGGAAAGGAACTGGTAAATCAATCGCTCTACAAAGGGTACCGCGTAAAAGCTTATGGCAGAAATGTTTTCACAGCAGGCTTGCCTGAAAAGCAAGAACTTGAACTGGTACAAGGCGCCCTGTTTGATGAAAAACAGGTATTGGAAGCCATCAGAGGTTGTGACGCAGTGTTGTCGTCGTTGGGTGGGGGTGTAGGTGGGGCCGACTTTACCCGATCACTTGGCATGAAAAACATTGTGGCGCAAATGCAACAAGCAGGCGTACATCGTATTATGGCTGTAGGGGGTAAAGGAACGTTGCTGGTAAATGACGACGAATTGCTGATGGAACAACCTGATTACCCGCAACAATTTTTGCCGGTAAGTCATGAACACCTGAAAGCCTATGAAATATTAAAGGCCTCTAACCTGCAATGGACCGTTGTTTGTCCGCCTGATATCATTAACGCAGCTGCTACCGGCGAATTTATCACCGCAGCCAATTACCCACCTTCTCCCGATACCAACCGGATCACTGCCGGTGACCTGGCCTTATTTATGTTGGGTGAACTTACTAACAACGAATACGTACAGCAACGGGTTGGGATTTCGGCACGGTAAGCGCAGCATATCTTACCCCTATGTTCAGGGAAAAATTCCCAGTGCAATCTGTCGGGATCGGAAAGTATTAGTTTTATGGCATACCTTATTTTGGGCTGCTATATTTAACCAGTTAATGGTAATGTCAGAAAATACTATAGTGGTAACAATTGTTTATGCGTTAAAACGATACAGGCTAAACCAGTCTCCCCGTTGTATTTGGCCTCATAATCGAGAATTGTTACCACCTACGGAGTGGCATTCAAAACAATAGGGGTATTTATTCACCATTACCCACTTTGACAAACGGTTCAAATAATTTCAGCATTTGATATGCGATTATTCAACTGCAATAATGAGCTCAAAACAGCAGGAAGTTGCATACTTCTGTCATTCGTTCGGAAATTTTGAGTGCATTTGGCCAAAATAATTGCGGATATATGCGGTTTTTATCATAAAAATTACCCATTAATAAATCTGTGGGCATCATTAGGGAAAAATCGTGTAATGTAGACACAATGGGCAATCCTGTAAATATTTAGCCTTTTACCATCATAAAAAGATAAATAAGTTGCGTGTAGAAATATTAATGCCCGTCTTACATTTGTATCTGCAAGACGGGCATGTAATAAAAGATAGTAGAAAGTAAGAAAGCAATCAATCGTTAGTACCCTACAAATATAATGTGTAGATATCGAACGACACAACCAATGTTAATAATTTATTAAGATTTTCATATAGCAAGCAATCGTTAAAGTCCTCCAGTTTCTACTGGAGTACTATTTTTTTGTAAGTACTTTCAGCGACTTTGTTATTTTATCTCCCCCAACGCTACTTTT
>JBBQOJ010000561.1:0-3032 GCA_038330815.1 Chitinophagales bacterium
AGCAAGCGAATTGCAAATTTTTTTTCCACAGTGGATGCGGCTGTTTTTAAGCCTGGGCCGATGTACATCCATCAATTTTACCGCGGTGTGGCGTTCCAATTTTAGCTACTGGCTTCAGGACACATTATTTGATGCTTCAATTAGGATCAAAGTATTTTACCGTTTAGCAACTCAGGGTAACTTTAAAATAATCTCCATCAGGTCTTTTATTGAATATTTGGTATGTACCGTCATAGAAGTACCGCCGCTGTTGATATGTATCCGGGCGGTGCCATTCAATATGGTAAGATTGGTAATGTACTTTGTGAAAATGACGTGGGTGGCGGCCGCTGCGTCCTGTATAATAATGTATTCGTTCATTTGGAAAATTTTTGTAAGGTTAAAAAATCCAGGGGTAAAGATAAGTGTTATCTAAAAAGCGATTACTCACCTATGTAAGTAAAGACAATGGATAATACAGCAGCGCCCCCCTTTACCATTTCAAGCCGTAGGGGTAGGGTGCCTTTTTCGAACCGAATATTTTTTAGCGGTACCATTTCCCATTTTTCTGTACCGCCGGTATTGGGTAGGTCCAGTTCGGCGAGTACACCGGTGGCATTGCTCAGCTTTATTTTGGCGGAAGCAGTGGTGGCGGCCACGGTTAATTGTATTGCGTATACGCCGCTTTGCTGTACCTGCGTGGTATATTGCAGCCATTCGCCATCTTCTGTGTCACTGATGTAGTAACTGTTGTAGGCATTGGCGTCCTTCCGGATATCCACCCCATCATTTCGATAAGTGCGGCCGCGGTTGCCTGGCCCCGGTTTGCCTGAGGTACGGTAATCTGCCGTATCCGTATCGTAGTATGCAATGCCGTTGCGTCCCAAATCGTAATCTACTGCATTTATGACTGTGGAATGGCCAATTATATGCTGACGGAAGGGAATGGCCGTGGCCGAAAATGGCTGGCGCATCATCGCATCAATTACATCCCGATGAATAATATTGGTTTCCAGTTTGGTATAGGTTGCCATTTCAAGTAAGCCGCTATACACATTACTTTCTTTAGGTTGTTTGCCTTTACCGTTCCAATAGCTTAGCAGATCGTTGTAGTTAGGATTGCTCCTTATCTCCAACGGGTTATTGAAGCCAATTTTTTTAAGGGGCCACCAGGCCCAGCCGATGTTATTATTTTCCAGCAGGCGAATGGCCTGGGTAAACCATACATTTGAATTTTCGCCGGTTTCGCCCAGCCATACCGGGATGTTATATTTATTACGTGCTTCGACTATATGACGGATAGACGCAGTATCATTGAAGTTCCAGTATTTATGAAAACTCATCACCATATTATTATCCCAGTTAGGCACAATACCATTGTAATTATTTCCCCAACCATTGCCCTCGATGATTACCAGGTGTTTTTTATCCACCAAACGAATGGCCGTGGTGATATCCACCAGTAGTTGTTGCAGTGGCTGGTTGTTTTTTTCGCGGGTGCCGTTGGGGTCTTTTTTCGGATCGGTAAAACCTATGTTAGGTTCATTAATGAGGTCGTACCCACCTATCCAGGGCTCATTTACATATCGTGCAGCCAGTTTTTTCCACAAGGCAATGGTCTTTTGACGGTTGGCTGCACTTTCCCAAAGCGAGGGTTTGGAAGTATCGCCGTCGGAGATATTCAGGTCGTTGCCTTGCCCACCGGGTGCGGCATGCAGGTCGAGGATAAGGTACATTTTATTCGCCTTACACCATGCCAGCAGGCTATCGGTTAAGGCGAACCCTTTTTCGAGCCAGGTATGGGCGCCGGCTACAGGTTCCTGTTCAATGGGCAAGGTGTATAAGTTATAATGCATGGGCAATCGCACCGAATTAAAACCCCATGACCGCATCGAATCAATATCAATTTTCCGGGTGTGGTTTGCCAGCCAGGTATCATAAAATTCCTGTGTTTGTTCGGCACTTAGCAGGGCGGCAATGCGCTCCCGGATTTTATGTTGTTGCCCGGCACCCTTTAGTCCCAGCATGTATCCTTCCTGCAGCATCCAGCCACCAAGCCCCATTCCCCTTAACAATACATTGTTACCTTGTTCATTTACAATCCTTTTGCCATCGGCTTTCAGGTAACCCTGGGCATTGGATTGGAGCAGGAATAATAAAAGTGCCATTGTCGCGACGATCGGCTTCAACGGCCATTGGTTTAGCCTCACTTGCAAGTGGTAACGGGTAGTGCGTATTTTCATGTTTGAATAAGTATGAACAGGTAATTGACTGTGTAGGTATTGGTTGTTAGCTTCCTCGTTAATGTAATTGCTGAAACTAACCTGCTGCATTTTTTGTTTCCATTATTTTTTTTGGTTATCATTTAAAATTTAAACACGAGTTTCCTTTACAGTTGGGTGATTCACTTTATGAAATGATAATCATTACCAGGTATAGGTAGCCACCGCGCCCTTTGGCAAATGCGCCGTAGCGAGTTTACCCTTGTAGCTGATATTAACATCCTGGTCCTTCTCTCCATTGTTGGCCACTACCAGCACCACCTGGCCATTGGGGGCGGCATAGGCAACATGGGCAATGGCATTAGTACCTCCCGAGAAGATTCTCACGGAACCCGGGCGTACCAATTTGGAACTATGTGCCATTACATAATAGGCCAGGTTACGCCCAACCGAATCACCATCGATGGTAACTGCGCCCTGGCACGAGCCACAACCGCCACGATTGGTAAAGGGCTTGTTGTCGGAGTCTGCCGCCAGGTTCCAGAGCAATACATTTTTAGTCCAGTGTAACGGTGCACCGATCATTAGCCTGCTAACGGGATCGGATATGCGAATTTTGGGGAATCCCGGCTTTTCCACTACCATTTGTTCCGTAAAGTAAAGGTGCTTATCGGGGTGCGCATTGTGCACATCAGTTAGCGCCTTCATATCACCCCCGTATAAATGGAAACCCGAACCGTCAATAAATTTTCTTGCTGCTTTGTCATTGAGGATATCAATGGGATAATCGGGCCGGTCGGCATTATGATCATAAATAATAATTTTAGTATG
>JBBQOJ010000562.1:0-2997 GCA_038330815.1 Chitinophagales bacterium
ATTAACAGCGTGCAGGAAGTGGTGCTGATGCAAGGTGCGCATATGCAACACTGTTATATACAAACAGGCAATACCAACAGCAACTATGTGCAACATACGCAGGTAGAACAAAAAGCCAACAGTGTGTATGACAACTTTAAAGCCTCTTTCCCGGGCAGCAGTTTGCTAAGAAACAACCTGGTGATTGCCCTCAATGGCCGCCATATCGAATCGCACCTGAATGGCCTCTACCTGGCCGGTGGCCGTCAACTGGTAGACAATCATACCACCGTAGACCACCTGCAACCGCAATGTGAAAGCAATGAATTGTACAAAGGCGTAATTAAGGATGAAGCGGTGGCAGTATTTAATGGTAAAATTTTTGTGCGGAAAGACGCCCAAAAAACCAATGCCTTTCAAAAAAACAATAACCTGATGCTAAGCACCCGGGGAACGGTGGATAGCAAACCCCAGTTGGAAATTTATGCCGACGATGTAAAATGCAGTCATGGTTCTACCATTGGCCAGTTTGATGAGGACGCACTGTTTTACCTAAAAGCGCGTGGCATCGGTGATGAAAAAGCAAAGGCCTTACTGGTACACGCTTTTGCCTTTGATGTTACCCAAAAACTAACACTTCCTGCGGTGCAGGCACATATTAACAAACTGATTGAAAAAGGCCTGGCAGATCAACATCGTTAAGTTATGCTGGCCCCTGGCATTGGTAGCTGCCTGCCGGATGATCGTTTTAAACAAACACCCCTGTTCAAACACATGACAACCCAATTGATTACTAAGGAGCATAGTATTGACATCGCCAAAACGAGGGACGATTTCCCCCTTCTTGCAACGAGCGTGTATGGCAAACCGTTGGTATACCTCGACAATGCCGCTACCACCCAAAAGCCGCAGCAGGTGATTAACGCCATTACAGATTATTATACCCGTCTCAACAGCAATGTTCACCGGGGCGTTCATTTTCTTAGCCAGGCCGCCACCGATGCCTTTGAGGCCTCCCGCAAAAAGCTGGCGGATTTTATCAACGCGCAACACGACCATGAAGTAATTTTTACCCGCGGCACCACCGAAGCCATCAACCTGGTGGCCCACAGTTATGGTAAACGCTTTATAAAAGAAGGGGATTCAATTATCATCTCCGCCCTTGAACATCATTCCAACATTGTGCCCTGGCAATTACTTTGTGAAGAAAAAAGGGCCGTACTAAAAGTGATTCCCGTTAACGACAAAGGCGAATTAATGATGAAGGAATTTAAAGCCTTGCTGGATGACAGGGTTAAGCTGGTGGCAGTGAGCTATATCTCCAATTCCCTTGGCACCATCAACCCGGTACGCGACATCATCGCCCTGGCGCATGAAAAAAATATCCCGGTTTTACTGGACGCGGCCCAGGCAGTACACCATATTGCGGTGGATGTGCAGGAACTGGACGTGGATTTCCTGGCCTTCTCCGGGCACAAAATGTATGGACCAACCGGTATTGGCATTTTGTATGGCAAAGAAAAATGGCTCAACGAAATGCCGCCGTACCAGGGTGGGGGAGAGATGATTAAACAGGTGACCTTTGAAAAAACCACTTTCAACGAATTACCTTTTAAATTCGAAGCAGGCACACCCAATATAGAAGGAGCCATTTGCATTGGCGCTGCGGTGGATTATATCCTGGCAGTAGGATTGGAAAATATCCGGTTTCATGAAAATGACCTGCTCAGCTATGTTACCGAAAATTTAGCCACCATTGATGGCATACAATTTATTGGCAAGGCTGACGAAAAAGCGGGTGTGGTGTCTTTTCTACTTAACGGTGTTCATCCCTACGATGTTGGGGTTATACTTGACCAGTTGGGTATTGCAGTGCGCACCGGTCACCATTGCTGCCAGCCATTAATGGACTTTTTTGAAATTCCCGGTACCATCAGGGCTTCACTTGCCATGTACAACACCCGGGAGGAAATGGATCAATTGGTGGCAGGTGTTAAGAAAGCTGCCGCCATGTTACGGTAATCACCAGGCATTTTTTATCACTGTTGGTTGAAATGAAGGATTAAAAAAATAAAGAATGACGATACAGGAAACGCAAGAGGAAGTGGTAGAAGAGTTTGCACTGTTTGGCGACTGGATGGAGAAATACGAGCATATCATTCAAATGGCAAAAGAACTGCCGCTGATCGAAGAAAAATATAAAACGGAAGACAATATTATAAAGGGCTGTCAGTCGCAGGTATGGTTACACGCCGCTATGAAGAACAATAACATCGAATTTACCGCAGATAGTGATGCCATTATCACAAAGGGTTTGGTGAGTATGGTAGTGAGGGTACTATCAGATCATACGCCCAAAGAAATCCTGGAAGCGGAGCTATTTTTCGTGGAAGCCATTGGATTAAACCAACATTTGTCGGTAACCCGTTCCAATGGACTGGTCTCTATGATCAAGCAAATGAAAATGTATGCGCTGGCCATGCAGGCAGTTGCCAAAAAAAATTAACCGTCATGCAGGATAAAATAAGTTTAGAAACAGCCATTATTGATGTAATAAAAACGGTAAATGACCCGGAGTTATCCGCAGACATTTATGAATTAGGCCTTGTGTACAAAATCGATATCTCTGATAAGGGTTTTGTAAATATCACCATGACGCTAACAGCACCCGGCTGCCCGGTAGCAGGTGATATTATCCGGGAAGTAGATGAAAAAGTGAGAACAGTTACAAGCGTTACCGATGTAAACGTAATGCTCACCTTCGATCCACCCTGGCACCGAGATATGATGAGCGAGGAAGCAAAACTCGAACTGGGGTTTTTATAACGAAGGCCTTTTCCAGCTTTTCCTTCTGGATACCTAATCACGTCAATAATTGCCAGGAGACCACTTACCTGTTACCTATCATTGTCTTACACCATAGCAGTAAAAGTTTATCTTCGCCGTTCTATCAGCCAGGCCATCGTTCTCCCTTTAACGGGAGGAAGGAAAGTCCGGACAGCAAAGGGCAACACACCG
>JBBQOJ010000563.1:0-2972 GCA_038330815.1 Chitinophagales bacterium
TCCCATATTTTTAATTTGCCTGCCGCTGGCATAACCGGGTAATGACCACATTACCGACCTGGGTAATGCTACTCACTTGCCATGCTAACCAAGCTTAATCAATTTCAGCACCACCCTTTCATTGCCCTGGGTGCATTCGGCCAAATAAATACCCCGGGCAAGCCCTGCACCGATTTGCACTACCGTATTGGCAGGCAGGTTTGCTTTTACCATTACCACCCTTCCCTGGATGTCTGAAATTTTAATAGTGACAGGTTTTTCACTGCTTGATTGCGTGGCAATGTTAAAATAGTCACTGCTGGGATTGGGGGTAGCGGTAACCGATAGTGGCTTTATCTTATCAAATTTTCCTATGAGATGTTGTGGCACTACTACCCACACATTTTTTGCTGTGGTATTGCCTGCCTTATCTATTGCGTGAATGGTGATGGTGTACTTCCTTCCCTGCCCGTTGCCGTTGCGTGTTGCCCGCAGGTAAAGCGTGTGGGAATCTTTAATTTGCCAATCATTATTGCCGGCCGGTTCATCACTGGTAACGGAAAGAGAGGACACGGCGCCACAGTTATCGTGCAACAAATAATTAATATCCACTTTACGCAGGGTATGATTGGGAGGCCATAGTACTGGTGGCCAGGCATACGCATTGGTAATGGAAGGTGGCTGCGCATCCAGCACCAGTACCTCAAAAGAGCATTCGCTGGCTTCGTTATTATCAATGATATAGCTGACCCGGGTAGTGCCCGCATTAAAGGATTGGCCACTGGCGGTACCCGTACCAAAGGCTGCTGTGGCGCCTTGTAACCGGAATTTCATTCTTGACATAGTGATACCATTGTTTAACAATGGATCAATACCATACACAATGGCGTTGCACTGGCCGGCATCCACCATTACCCGCCTGCTTTCGGGGCATTTAAATGTTGTCGTTGCGGCAAAAATATAGGCGGCAATGGCGAGGTTAGCGTTGGTTGAATTGGGGGTTTTAAAATAACCGAAAACGTATAGCCTGTTACCATCCAGGTGTAATCTATACAAACGATCTAAATTGCCCGTTAGTACAGTTCCATTGTTACCAAAACTGCTATCCAGCCTACCATCATTGTTGAGGAGACTTATCGAACTACTTCCGGCTACTATTATTTTATCCTGGTAAGAAGCAATATCCGTGGCAGTGATCAAAAGTGAGCCTGTGCCATTAAAACTCAAATCCCTGGTACTATCTAAATTGTACCGGTGAATAGAATCTGCGCTCAACGAATATAATTTTCCGCCACAGGCTTTTAATCTGCCAAAATTCCTTGCGGCATCGATGTCAAAACTGCTATCTGTAATTCCCAATTCGGTCAGCGCGGTTAACTGGCCAGCTTCATATAGTAAGAATCTATTACCAAGTACGGAAACTCCATAGCCTATTGAGTCATTTGTTTTTTCAAAATTGACTCTTCCGGAAGATCCCAATATTGTAAAGCCATAGCTAACTAAATTATACATTGGAGGATTAAAATAAGTGTGTTGACTCGTAATGGCCACACCATCATTCAAGGTAACCAGCGATTGTACCCTATCATAACTGTACAAAAACTGGCTTGACCAGCCACCGCTAAAGTTAAAGCCAGTATCTATTGCTCCACCTGTAGTAATACGGAAAACATCTAAGTCATCCCGGCCCCCCAGTCCCTGTCTTGATCCTGCTACCACAACCCTTCCGCTTGAATCAAGGGTGGCATCTTTAAATTCATGTCTCCAAAGGGGAGATACCGTACCATTAGTACCAAAGCTGCTATCTAGCAGTCCCGTGGGAAAATATTTCATTACCTCAATGCCATATTGACTATAATTGCTGCGATAGATAAAAAAAGTATTTCCGTCTTTGGCAGATAAATACCTGACCTGCGTATTTCCAGTTGGACTAATTTGCGGAAAAACCCTCAACCCGTTATTACCAAACGAAGGATCGGGATAAATACCCTGTGCATTGGCCCCCTGGCAGTGCAGCAATAATAAGATAAAGAGGGGCAATAGGAGCTGGCGGATAGCGTAGTACTTTTTCATAACCCAGGTTATATAGTGAGCAATTACAATTCCAGTAAAAAACCGGCGATTCGTTTGAAGAATAGCTACTACAATATACAGCCTGCCATCAACGCGCCACAATGACCGCTATCATGTGAAAGTAAAACATACATCATTGCAATACCCGGAAGATGCTACTTCTTCCAACAGGGTAAAGCAAAGTACATGTATTGGTTACTACGTCTACCCTGTTAGCCTGTTCAATGCATTGGAGAAATTTAACATTAATAGAGAAAAGGGAATGGCTTCCCGTTTATAAGGGCCTTGGTACCGGCCTCTTTTGCTTCGCTAAATGTATCAATCGGGCACCGATTTTACCAAACTCTTTTACTGCGTTGCTGCTTCCATGACACACCTTTTTTGCCATTACTGCAGGCCATCCATGTAAAACACATTAAACCTGTGACCATCCGGGTTGGCAAAAAGAAATCAATAGTATATTTTTCCAAGGCTGCCGGTATGGAGATGTTTTTCCCCCTGACTTTCTACCTTCCTTTCCCAACCGTCTACCTGCGCCGGGCTTTGAACGGACAGGGTAAACACCATTTTAGTTAACTTTTGGGAATCAGCTATTTCACTTTTTACATTGGTTTCGAGTACCTCTTTTAGGAAAAAGTGGATCATAAAATAATATTCACCAAAAAAGAAACGTCAACTCACCAGCGCTGTGTACACCGTTGGATTTAAATCCCAGGGCTGACCAATGATCAATACGCCTTTGTTCCGCAGTTGCTGAAGTATGCATTATTCTCAATACCATTCATTGGAGAGCCGTGGTCAATGAACAACACCGGCATGAGCTGATCCCGCTCCTTTAAATCACGGGTTAAACTATTAAATGCTGATAAACGCAACATGGCAAATGCTCCTTTGATTGTGAATTGTAAAATTGATTTTCG
>JBBQOJ010000564.1:0-2972 GCA_038330815.1 Chitinophagales bacterium
GTATTGATCATGTGATCCATGTCGGCCTGTAAAAAATCCTGCACCGGCTGTAAGGAATCAGCATTAGGCGTTACATCAAAATACAAGGCGCCCCGGATAAAATTGTTGGTGGTATCGCTTAAAAAAAACTGTTTCGCCGTAGCGGCGTTTCCGCCTACTTTAAAAAACACGCCGGTAACATCATTGGGTGTTCTAATTAAACTATCATTAATGGAGTTGGACACCACGTTGTTTTTGTTTGTGAGGGTAAAGGCATCGTTCACCATTTTATCAAAATAATTGGTGCCCATGGAATCGCGGTAACTACCATCCGCGTTTTTTATTTTGTAGAGCGCTTTCCCCCCGATGGCTTTGTAGCTTAGAAATATCCTGCTATGAAACTGGGGAAAATCGATATTAATCCAATAGGGGTTTTCTGGATTCTCATCAAAATAAGCGCTGTCCTGCACAATTTGGGCGTACACAGGGTATTCAAAACGATAGGGAAAACCTGGCTGGTTAAATTGCCGGTAACTATGCGCAGGTAAGGGGATGTTAAAATAACCGCGCTTTTTTGAGATATACGGTGAATTACAGGACACCATGATTGCCCCGGCAGCGAATATCAATAAGGATAAACGAATAGATTGCATAATTATAAAAAAGATAACGGTAGTGGTCAATGGCTGCCTCAATCCTACATTGTTTCGGGCATCGGCCTGATCAGCACTTTAACTTTATCAATCCGGTTTTTGTTGATATCGAGTGCAATAAAGGTAAAATCTCCGCTTACCACTTCTTCGTTAATGGCCGGAAACTCACCTGCAATTTCAAGTACCAGTCCGGCCAATGAATCACTATCTCCCCGTACTCTCTCAAACACATCTCCCGGCAAACCCATCATCTTGCACACATCATTGATCATCGTTTTACCTTCAAATATAAAAGTGTAATCATCTATTTTATTATTGCCACTTTCTTCATCGTCAAATTCATCCTGTATATCCCCGATGATTTCTTCCATAATATCCTCCAGGGTAACAATGCCGGAAGTACCTCCAAATTCATCCACCACTATTGCAAAGTGAATGCGCCTGTTCCTGAATTCCTGCAGCAGGTCTTCTATCAGTTTTTGCTCATGTACAAAAAGGGCAGGACGTACCAGGCTATGCCAATCATAATTGTCCACCTTACTGGCATTCACATGGGGTAGCAGGTCCTTGGTATGCAACATTCCTTTTACCTCATCCAGGTTATTATTATATACCGGGAGGCGGGAATAATGCAGTTCCTCCACTTTTCGAATCACATCCTCAAAATTGCTACTGTGCTCAATGCCACTAACATCAAGGCGTGTTCGCATAATCTGTTTTACGGTAGTATCACTGAATTTACGGATGCCTTTCAATATCTGTTTCTCCTCCATAGTGGCCTCGTTTTCGGGTAACAGGTCGATGGCGTAATCCAGCTGACTGTTGTCGAGCGAGGAGGAATTATTGGGAGAAAATTTCATTTCAATGCCGTTGCTAAAAGCGACCAGCCGTTTACTAAGCCTGTAAAAAATGCTATTAAAAATCTCAATGATCAGGGAGGCGGTGGAGGCAAACCATACTTTGTGGTGGGTGGCCCACACCTTTGGCAACACTTCGCCAAACAATACCAGGAGAAAGGTAACGGTAAACACCTTAATCAAAAAATTGATCCAATAGGCCAGGCCGAACACTTCCAGTAACCCATCCATTAATATGTTTGAGATTAAAATGATGCCGATATTGACAAAGCTATTAGCAATGAGCATGGCACCTAACAAGATTTTTGGCTGCTCGAGCAAGGTGACGATGCGCTTAAAAGCAGGCTGCTGCTTTGTTTTAAGCATATTGATATCCTTATAGGTAAGGGAGAAAAAAGCCACTTCCGACCCGGCGATTAAAAAGGAAAGCGTGAATAGCATTACCGCTAAGAAAATAAGTACTGCCGAAGCAGCGGGGGTGATCGCCAATAGGGAAAATTGCAGGTGATTTGAAAAATCAAGAACCGAATGGTAATCCAAGACTATCTGATTTAGTTAAAAAAATATACGGCAAAAGGCACGATGGAAATTTGGCCGCTTCTTAAAAAGGCAGGCGTTCTGCACCATCATCATCTGTGGGGATATCGCCTGGTCCACTCATCCCTTCCATCCCCTCTCCCTGGATACCCGGACTGGTTCCATCGTTTCTCTTATCCAGCATGATTAAATTGTCGCCCACTATTTCAGTCGCAAATTTTTTGTTCCCTTCCTTGTCCTCCCAGCTCCTTGTTTTAAGCCGGCCTTCGATGTATACCAGGCTACCCCGGTGCAGGTATTTCTGCGCCAGTTCTGCCAACCCTCTCCACAACACCACGGTGTGCCATTCAGTTTGTGAAATCAATTTGCCACTCCTGTCTTTATAGGTTTCTGTTGTTGCCAATGAAAATTTAGCTACCCCAATATTACCTTCCAAAAACTGCATATCCGGGTCCTTTCCCAAATTACCAATTAACATTACCCTGTTTACGCCTCTCATATTATTACGATTAATACTATTGAATATTGGTGGACACCAACTTAAAACAAGTTTAAAGATACATTTTTATCTTTTAAATAATTACTGATAAATTTAGGAAAAGCCAGTTGCCCCAGGGCTTTTTTACTTACTTTTTGGTACCCTTTGAGGCGTGGTGCAGTGGTTGTTTTAACCGTAATAAATTGCCCGTGAATAGTTTGATGAGTTAATAACTGCCGGTAGGTGGGCGACAAAAATTGGAACTCGAAAGGCTGATCGCCCATTGCAGCCATTAGCGGAATGGTATGGTTTTCTATTGGCCCGGGCGCTTCATACAATACAAATTCATGCAGGTTTTCCCAGATATCCTTTGCTCCCCGTAAACGTACATAAACATACTCCCTATAATTAACAATGATGTAATAAAACCACCTTGATTTTCTGGTGATCGATTTTTCCTTCACCGGT
>JBBQOJ010000565.1:0-2967 GCA_038330815.1 Chitinophagales bacterium
TCCAGCAGGTTTTCATTCAGGTTGCGCGAGGGAGTGGAGTGGTATAGTACGTTGCCGCCGGCATCGGTTACCGCAAACAAAAAGCCGGTAGGCAATACTACTTTATCAAAGCTTTTAACATTAAAGGAAAGGGCTGCCACTACGATGCTATCGGGCGTGGACAACCGCGATTGCATCGATAGTACCGTTCTAAACGTACCGCTGGTCCAGGAAATTACCTGTTCCAGGAAGTAACGCCTGTTACCCGTGTCGCCTAGGCGGTAATCCTGCCGTTCGGCCACCCGCTTAAAATAATGCCGGTTTTTAAAATTCCCATGGGGCGAATTGAGGTAGTCCGCGGCCCAGTTGATAATTTCATCTCCTTGCTGGTTTAACCAGAAAACCTGGTTAACATTGATGCCGCTGGTGACAGCCAAAATATCCTTTTTAAAAGAAATGGCGGTATCGCCATTCGCATAGGAAATGCTTTGCTTGTTGAAGTTAACCATGTCCCGGCGGGTTGAATCTACCAACCCGTCGAGTTGCTGCAATTTTAGATAGGCGGTTTCAATTTCTTTCTTTAAAGCCAGGTGTATTCCTTCGGACAGATTGAACTTAGCATCATTTTTTACCGGCGGGCGAAAAAGGGTGTTGTAATTAAAGAACACAAAAAAGATCAGTGATACCAGCAGCATCGATATAAAAATAGAGGCGATGCCATCAGAAATAGTAAGCCGTTCCTTACTACCCATCTGGTACAATTTAAGCCAGGGAAATGCCAGCATACACATCAGCATAATGGTCGCAAGTAAAAAGATCATTTGGGAGGGCAACTCCGTTTTTTCTTTTTGGTAATGTTTCGACGACAATAAACCGCCAATAATCCATTCGTTTTTGGCATCAAAGCCAACCGGCTGCAAAAACAACTTATAACTAATGCCACTAATCACCTGGTTTTTAACCCCCGAACCACCTATGCCACTATTGGCAGCCAGTAAAGAATCGGTGATGGCATAACTAATGCCGGAAGGAAAACTTTCATATACCGGCCTGCCTTTGCTGAAAATAACATAATCATCAAATACATCCTTTGGCAACAGGAAAACGATGAACTGGGCAAAGGTTAGTTTCATACCCATGCGGTAAACAATGGTATCGGAATTGGGCGCCACCCCAAATTTTGAAAAAGACAAGCTGATCTCCCTGGTATCATTATTTACCTGTATCTGGTAGGTGCTATCCCGGTCGAGACTATCCCGTTTTACCCCCGGTAGTGCCAATTTTTTTTCAACCGGCAGCGTGAGTTTGAAGTTATTGGTGGAGTAACCCCTAATATAATCTACCAGGCTATCCCTTCCCCTGCCTTTGGAGCGTTGGTAGGCAGAGAGCAGGTTGTTGAGCAAGGCGACACTGTTTTCAATTTTGATATGCACATTACGATCAATATTGCGCAGTGCCATGAAACGCTGCTCCCTGATCCTGTTTTCATTATTGGGCAGGTAGAGGAAAAAATAACCGGCCCCTAAAAAAAGCAACACCAATAGGGTGGTGAGTACGGCTGCCTGGTTTTTATTAATAGCGAAGAATTTCATGTTGGGGTTGTTGATATCAGCCATCGTACGCGCCATTAATCAAGGCTGTGCAACACCGCATCAGCCAGTGACACAAACCAGGTCAAAAGACACGGTTACCGTTTGCTTCGGAAATTGCGGGGGTTATCGCAGGCGTATAAAGCACTACTAACTTAATACCAAATTGCGAGAAATGCAAGCATTGCCCCGCCATAATGTTTATCCGGTGGCATTGGTTTTGTAGCCGGCCGAAAAAGCATACTAACGTGCACGCCCAGTTAGGTTTGTGAATTCAGCCCTAACAACAGCGCTGATAGTACCCGATTTAAAGAAAGTTTCTTCTACCTAAAAAAAAAAATTCAAACATAACAAAAGGATAATACAGGGCAAGGGTAAAAGCCTACAATTTTGCTAAATAAACCGAATCAAAATTGAGTAGCAATGAATTAGTAAAGGCAAGCGACTTTGGTAAAAATTTTGAATGGGGTGTTGCCATTGCTGCAGCACAAAATGAAGGCGCAGCCCGGGAGGGTGGTAAAGGCCTTTCCATCTGGGATGTATATGCCGCTAAATCTGGCAGGATCAAGGGGGGAGGAAAACCAGGGGTAGGCTGCGACTTTTACCACCGCTACAAAGATGACCTGTTACTGGTAAAGGCCCTTGGGTTTACCGTGTTTAGGTTTTCGATTGCCTGGACAAGGATTTTACCGGACGGCACGGGAAAGGTAAATAAAGAGGGTATTGAATTTTACCATAAGCTGATCAATGAATGTTTACAACTTAACCTGATCCCCTATGTAACCCTTTATCACTGGGACCTGCCGCAGGAACTGGAGAAGAAAGGTGGCTGGACCAATTACTATATCAACCAATGGTTCAACCGGTTTGTTACCATTTGCGCCAATGCTTTCGGCGATTCGGTAAAACACTGGATCATCCTGAATGAACCTTCTGGTTTTACTTCGCTGGGTTATATGCTGGGCCGGCACGCCCCGGGAAAAATGGGCATGGATAATTTTTTACCCGCCATTCATCATGCCGCATTGGCCCAGGCGGAAGGGGCAGGCATCATTCGACGGTTGGTTGCAGGTGCACGTATCGGCACCAGTTTTTCTTTTTCGCAGGTAGTGCCCTTTTCGGATAAAAAGGAAGACCTGGCTGCTGCCAACAGGGTTGATATTTTGATGAACCGCCTGTTTTTGGAACCTACCCTCGGTAAAGGCTACCCGCAGGATACTTCCTTCAAAATGCTGGACAAGCTTGCATTTGCGCACAAAACCTGGAAGTACACCAACAGGCTGCAGTTCGACTTTGATTTTATTGGTCTCCAGTATTATTTCCCGGTGGTAATTAAATACAGCGCACTGGTACCCTATGTTCAGGCTGCAGAAGTAAAAGCAGTTACCCGAAAAGTACC
>JBBQOJ010000566.1:0-2960 GCA_038330815.1 Chitinophagales bacterium
AGTTACCTGGTCGCCCTGTATGGTAATGTGATCTTTCTTTATTGCGAGGGTTCTATCCAGCTCCGTTGCGGTACATTCAAGGGTAGCATTATCCCTAAACCTGCGGGCAGTTTCCTTTACAAGGGAAAAGGCTTCTGGTAATATTTCCAGCAGTATCACCTCAATTTGCTTGTCACGGTCCTTTTTTAGCAGGTCAATCTCCTGGTAAATAACATCTTTCTCATTTATGTTGGTTACGGGAAGGTTTTCAGCATTTTCTTTTTTGGTACGAATCTGTTCTTCAGTGGTTGCCAGGTGGCTTTGAATGCGTTGTTTGAATTCCGTGGTTTTCGACCGCAACACATCATTGCTAAGCTGTTGGTAGCCTGTAAAAAAACCATTGATTTTAGCAACCTGCGGGGTGATTTTTTTTACATCCTTCTCACTTTTATTGCCGCCAAAGATTTTTGATAAAAAGCCTATCATATAATTCCGGGTTATTGAGTATTCTAGTTAATTAATTGATTTAAGGTGATACACAATGTCAAATATGGTGCTTGATTTGCTTCAAAGCCAAAATGACAGAACGGCAAAGGTAGCAATTTGTTGACAGTTTAAATATGCACCGTTACCTTACCCGAAGCCATATTTAGCTAACGATCTGCGCTTGCTCAATCAGGAGGTCGGGAGATGGTTATACTACAATGCGCCATTGGTTACACATTGAGTAGGTAACGGATAGCCATTCTTTATAATACCTGGTGATAGTCGGGGTGAGGTAACTGTTTTAAATAGACGTTTTTAAATCGGTGGAAATAATTGTCCCTGTATTGTTTTACAGATCACCCCTCAATAGGCATTGAAGCAACACCAAAAAAGTAAAACCTGGTGGCGCTCATTTACGTTAATAAACTTTTAGGATTAGGTAGGTGGTACTCAAAAGCTTTTCAGTATTGGATTAGCGTCTATTTACTATTTTCACTTTGACGAAAACAAAAAAAAATCAAGCAGACAGGGCCTTTTTAATGAGCCGTAGTGAACTTGCGAAGGATCTACCTAATTCAATAAACCTTTTATTTATCCGCTGGTTACACAATTAAAAAAAGTTATATGAAGCTATTTTTATTATTAATTACGGCCCTTGCGGCAACTATAACAGGTAAGTCGCAGCAACCAGGTTTATTAGCCATTGAGCAGTCACGCATCAAAACGACTAAAAATGGGATGCTGGTGCTGGGCGGATGGTCGGCTGCCAATATAATTGGCGGGGCCATTGGAACCAATACCAACAGCCCGGAAATGCGTTATTTCCATCAAATGAACGTGATGTGGGGAGGTGTTAATATCTTGATTGCTGGCCTGGGATATTGGAGCGCCTCGCGGGAAAGCATCGATAACCTCACTTTAACCAAACTATTGACCAGGCAATCTTCTATGGAAAAAACATTCCTGTTCAATGCCGGATTAGACCTCGCCTATATCACCGGCGGCCTGTATTTAACAGAAAGAAGCAGGAGAAATGCTAACCCCGCTAAACTGAAAGGGTACGGCAACTCGGTGATGTTGCAGGGTGGTGGTTTACTGCTGTTTGATGCTGTGATGTACGCCATTAGCCAACGGCAGGGTAAAAAACTTACTGCGCTAACAGGCAAATTAGTGGTAGTGGCTGCGCCCGCTATGGTGTTGCTTACCTACCGGTTATAAGAATAGTTCTTTTCTAGCCGATGATGCCTTAGGCAGTCATAATTGAACAAGGCAAAGCATACAGTATCAAGCCAATTATTTAATAAGGTAGCAAATAAAAATGTGGAGCGGGCACAAGTAGTTATTTTTAACCAGGTAAGGCCAATAATGGCCGGCAAATAACTATACCTTATCCTTATCATTATTTAACTAAAAGAAAGGCCACTATATTTTTACAGTTCTAATCGTTTTAACTTCTTTATTAAAACTCATGCTGGTAGGCATTTTGGGCATTGGTGCACCTACTTGTAAGTAATGTGGTGTGCCATAATCATAAGCCAGCACCCCCTGCAATTGATAATTCTTAGAAAAAATTGGGTTTTTATCATTTATTTTGTGCCAAAATTTTCAATATTTTGGATGGAATACTAGACAAAACCCCTACTCCCTTAAAAAAATTTGTTTACAGTCAAACGGATTATATCAATTGGCTGAAAGCTTTTGGCGTTACGGTGGGAGGAATAGTGTCAAAGAATACATTGTCCTTTAGTCCGGCAGGCGGTACCGGCGTGTCAACCGCTTACCAGCTTGAAAAGGGTTTAACTGCCTGTGTTAATAATTTCCAGTTAGGGGAAGATTACCTGTTTACCCGTAATCCAACCGGAATATATGGTGTAATCATTTATCTCTATCATTTTCAAACAGAAGCACCGGTACAATTTAGTCTTGATAATGTATTGGTAAACTTCGATCATGGCAATCATTATACGCTTCGCATCATCAATTCTCAAACCAGTCAACAACTGGCCTTCCACAAAACCACCACCATCAGGGGCCTCAGCATCTACCTGGAAAATGAATGGATAGAACAAAACCTTGGTCATCACCTGATGAAAGTGGTGAAATACCTGCAGCAGGTAAATTATTTCAAACAGTTGGTTAATGCCAAACAACAACGGTTAGTCAACGAAATTTTGAATGTGCCTGCCAATCATCCATACCCGGCGGTGTATGTAAAAAGCAGAATTTTGCGAATTTTCGATAAACTGCTGGAGAACCTGTTGCTACACGATATTTCGGAACTGCCCGAAAGGATCAACGAAGAGGATTTTAATACCCTGCAGAAAATTGAGGGTATTCTTACCACCTGTTACGACCAGGCATTTCCGGGTATTGAAAAATTGTCCCGCATTTCATTAATGAGCGAAAGCAAACTAAAAAAGTTGTTTAAGCTGTCATTCGGTATGGGACTTTATGAATATTTTCAAAAAAATCGCCTGCACCGCGCCAAGGAACAC
>JBBQOJ010000567.1:0-2959 GCA_038330815.1 Chitinophagales bacterium
GTACAGATTGTGAAAAGAGGAATAGAGATTCAAAACGAAAACGATTTAACTATATAGCTTATGCCCATAGTAGTAAACTTAGATGTAATGATGGCAAAGCGAAAAATGTCGCTAAATGAGCTGTCCGAAAAAGTGGGTTTAACGCTGTCTAACCTTTCCATTCTGAAAACAGGAAAAGCAAAAGCGATCCGTTTTAGTACACTGGAAGCAATATGCGACGTGTTGAATTGCCAGCCGGGGGACATTTTAGAATATGTAAAAGAAAAAAAATGACGCCAGGAATAGCCATATTTGCCCAAAAGAGAATAGTTGGAAAACCGCTGACAATTCGTTTTTCAGGCCAACCAAAACAATCGCCCTAAACGCAACAAGGTGCTCTTATCACCTGGTTATAAAGAAAAATAAATTTCAGTCGCGCCATAACCATAGGAAGCATGGTATTGGTTTACAAAAGATTTCACTTCCTTTTTAAGTCGCAACAGGTCGTGAATTTCATCCCTCAACTTACCCACGCCTACCCCATGTATTACGATGAGTTCCGGCTGGTGATGGGCAATAGCAAGATCATAGTATTTTTCAAATTCCTTTAGCTGGAGGGTAAGGATTTCAAAATTACTCAGGTGTTTATAATCGTCGGTAAGCTTTTCGATATGCAAATCAATTACGGTACGCGCCGGGGGCAGGTAATCTTTTACTTTGCCCACATCATACACCCTGAAACCAGCATTGCTTAAACTGCTAAGGTCTACCTTTTCTTCGTCTACCCGGTCGGGGTAGTTTTCGAATAAGGGGTAACTAAACATGGGTTCGTTCTTCAGTTGCAGTTCTTCTATCCGCTTAAACAATTGTTTTGCCTTTACTTTTACACTGGTTTCAAAATAGGGTGCTTTCTTTTTATCAGGGGTAGCCAGTGAAAACTCCACGTCGAATCGTGGGTTATCACTCATGTCTTCAAAATTTACATTGTGCAGGTAAAAATCGCTCACTGGCGCAACGTTATTTTTCAATTCAAAGTTGTTTTCGCCATTAAAGGAGAGGCGGTAGGTAAAATTATATTCCGTTGCCGTTTGGTTTACCAGGTAAACTTTTAGTTTTTCCACAACGTCGTCATCAAAAACATCCTTGTCAAAAATTGGCATAAAGGCAAGGAACATGCCATTGGCCACCTTCATTTTCGACTGGCCCTTTTCCTGTTTTACATTATCGATAAAAATTTTCTTTTTTTCTACCAGCCGCTTTTCGGAAAACATTTTAAAATAGGGAAAATCTATCTGGTCCATGTAGGCCGGGAACCGAACTCCCTTTACTTCAATCATCACCATTTTCTCGTTCATGATCTCCACCACTGTGCCCGGTTCGTTGGTGAGCAGCACAATAATTTTATCCCCTTGTTGATATTTCATGTAATCCCCGCTTTGTTTTGATTATTTGATGGTGCAAAGTTAACCACGATTGCGGTGTAATACCACCGCTATTATTGTTAAAGGTATACCCGGCAGGAGGCAGCCGCCACCGCTACCACCAATGACAGGACTATAACCTTGGAAAAACAACCTCTTATACCGCCAGTTTACTTTTTTTGTATCCATACAGCAGGTAAATTACCAGCCCTATGGCCAGCCAGGCCATAAACCAGGCCCAGTTGTTTTTTGTCATGCCGGTCAGCAGGTACATGCAGGTAATGAGACCCATGAGCGGGATCAGAGAGTATTTTTTGATAAAGGATAGTATGGCCAGCGCAATGGCGCAAAGCCAGAATACGATCAATGAAAGATTAGGGGTGGCCATATCCATAAAACTACGCTTACCTGCCACATAATCGGGTTGGCTGCCGAAATCGAAATTAAAAATATCCGCAAAATATGTGTTGGATAAACTTACAGCCAATACCATAGCGCCAATTACGATGAGCGGAAATATAAACTGCCCGTTGATGTAGGGAAGGTGAAACTTGCCCTCCTGTTTTTCTTTTCGTGGAATCAACAACACGCCACCGCACACCAATACAAACGCAAACAAGGTGGCGATACTGGTAAAATCAAGCACAAAGGTTTTGTCGGTAAACAAAATAGGAATGCCTACTACCAGGCCGGTAACGATGGTGGCAAAGGACGGCGTTTTAAATTTTCGATGAATGGTTTGAAAAACAGGTGGCAGTAAACCATCACGGCTCATACTCATCCAGATACGCGGCTGGCCCATCTGAAACACCAGCAATACGCTCGTCATGGCTACCACCGCTGCAATGGCTACAAAGAACTGCATCCAGCCAACATCCAGGTGTTGTTTTTCAAAAATAAAAGCGAGGGGGTCTCCTACACCTTCAAAATGGCGGTAGTTGACGGCGCCTGTCAATACCAGCGTAAGTAAAATATACACCGTGGTACAAATCACCAGCGATAGCATCATACCGCGGGGAAGGTCGCGCTGCGGATTTTTACTTTCCTCTGCCAGCACACTCACCGCATCAAATCCTATGTAGGCAAAGAATACACCACTTACCGCCGCCATCACCCCGCTAAACCCATTGGGCATAAACGAGCGTACATTGTCGTCGTTGGCGGGCGTCCAATTATAAGTTAACCCATTGGAAAACACCAGGTAGCCGCCCACCACAATCACCAGCAATACCACCAGCATTTTAAGGATCACCATCACATTGCTGAAATTGCGGCTCTCTTTTATGCCGCGGTATACCAACATGGTGATAAGTATATTAATGATAAAGGCAGGCAAGTCAACAATGATGCGCTGGCTGCCCACCATGGGTGCGGTAACCCATGCTGCCAGTACATCGGCATTGGTGCTTCCTTCTGCCAGCGCTCCTTTTACTTCCATGTAACTGGTGCAAAGGTAGGCGGGCACGTGTACGCCAACCTTTTCGAGAAACGAAGTAAAATAATCGCTCCAGCTATAGGCCACGTAAATATTACCGATGGAGTCTTCCATGATGAGCGCC
>JBBQOJ010000568.1:0-2958 GCA_038330815.1 Chitinophagales bacterium
GTTGAACAAACGCGGGTGCTGCATGCTATGGTACATCGCTGTATAGAAAATTCGTTTATCCTTTTCGTTGGCGGTGGAAATAGTGATGGCCGACAAGTTTTTTTCCCATGTTGCTTTGGCTGCCGTCCGTATTTGGTCAAAACTTTTGTTGCCTACTTCGGCCGCAAGGTTGCCGATAGCGCCCTGCAGGCTGCTGAAAGAAGTGCCGATGCGAAGGCGCACCTGTTGGCCCTTTTTCAACGTAAAACCTACATAGGCACCGATGTCTTTTTTATTGTGGATACTGTCGGTGGCAAATAGTTCGCTACCGCTAAAGGTACCGCTGCTGCCAATGGCCCTGTCAATGGTAATATAAAACCAGCCATTGTAACCGGAAGGTTGGCCCGATCCCTGGTAAATACGGTAAGTTGGATTGTAACCCCACACCACCCCCTTTTTTGCATCCACTTTTACAAAGCCTTTCGACTGGTCGCTGTTGGGCATCACCAGTAAATACAGGCTATCGTCCTGCTGCAGGGTAAATTGCAGCATACCACAACGAAGGGTAGCGGTAATTTCTGTAGTTAGTTTTTCTTGCGGAAAAGTAAGCTTGTAATAAGCGGGTGTAGTTATTTCGTTGCTATGCTTAAAGGGAAGCGAATAGCCTTGTACGGTAGTGTTTAATTTACCCACTACAGGCATGATGGTAACACTGCCATAATCCTGGGTACAGGAGCCACTGAGCCAGTGCGTACCGCGAAAGCCACTGATCATACTGTCTTTAAAAAAGTAAGGTGGCAGGCACTTCACCTCCGTGGTGCGGGTTTGGGGTGTCCACTGTGTCATAGCAAAGGGCAACCCTACTGCCGGAATGGTATTGGCGTTTTTTTCCGTGCCGCCCTCGCTGTGCTTTACCGCCGCCGCCGTGGTAGCAGCCGCAGTGCCCGCCAGTGGCTGAACATACGGTAACAGGTTTTGAGCGTAAACAGTTCCATAACAACAGGCAATCAACGAACAGGCATAACGGATACGGATAGCCGAAAAGAAGCTGGTTGGTGCCTTTTCCAATGGCAGCCTAGGATGTATTGTTGTTGCCAACTGCGCTGCCGTACAAGAGGGCGATGCAACTATGCCGTTCAATGATGGGAAGACAGGACCAACCTTTTTTTTCATAATTCTCATGGTAGATGTTGTATTTGAATGGCACTTGATTGATCGGCCGGAAGGCCTGCTGCTTTCAACTGCCCGGAAGCCGCTACCAGCAAGATGCAGGATATGGTAAAGGAGCTTACAATTTGCATTACTATCATTTTATTCTATATTCTTCCGCTCAAATAGCGCTTGTTATTTAGCGACTGTATCTAGTGTGGATGGGTGCTGCAGCGGCAAAGTGAAAAAGAGCGAATCCTCAGTTTATTCCCAGTGCAGCTCGCTGGTATCGCACAGCAGTGATACCCGTTGGATGTTATTTCCACCGAAAAACGAAGGCACTTTTGACATCAATTCGTTAAGGCCAGGCACGGGTACCATGGCACTGGCAAATGCAGTTGGTGCTGTAACTGCAGGATTTTTTAGTATGGTTCGTATATGCATCATAAGTTGCTGTACTTAGTTGATATAAACGTGATCGAAACCTGCCGCATTGTACGCAGGCCCTATTTGCAAACCAGTGAGTTGCTATTTCAACCCTACCAAAATACGGTGTACAAGGCTGCCAATATCCCCACGATAATAATTGACCCGATGGCGAAGGAAGTGGTGATGCGGAACATGGACGTATCCACTTCAATGGTATGTGTGTCACCTTCCTTGTTTGGCCACACCAGGCTCATCAATACCATGATTAGCACAATAAATACAAACGTAATACTCATCCTGTCAAGGAAAGGATAATCAGGAAAGCTGCCGCTCGTCCACACCGGTAAAAATTTTAATACGGTGGAGATGGGAATGGTTAACAGGGCGCCCGCCATGGCCGCATTGGCCGTAGTTTTTTTCCAGAAAAATCCCATCAGGAAAATAGCCAATACCCCCGGCGAAATAAACCCCACATACTCCTGGATAAACTGGTAGGCCTGGTCGAGCGATTTGAGGGCAGGCGTTACGATGGCTGCAATCACCATTGACACCACTACGGCCCACCTGCCCACCAATACCAATTGTCTTTCGCTGGCTTCCTTATTAAAATATTTTCGATAGATATCCAGGGAAAAGATGGTAGAAATGCTGTTGGCCTTGCCAGCCAGGGAAGCCACGATGGCGGCGGTTAATGCGGCAAAGGCAATTCCCTTTAACCCGGGAGGCAACAGGTTCATCAGGGTTGGATAGGCATGATCGGGTTTGATGGTGCCGGCTCCATCTGTCATCTCCTGCTGGAACATCCCCTTGCTGTACAGCACATACATTACAATGCCGGGCAACACGGCAATCACCGGTACCAATAACTTTAAAAAAGCGGCAAATAAAATGCCTTTACGGGCGGTTACCAGGTCGGCCCCCAGGGCACGTTGTACGATGTATTGATTGCACCCCCAATAGGCCAGGTTATTTACCAGCATGCCGCCAAATAACACCGAAAGACCGGGTAATTCTTTATAATGCTCGTGTGATTTATCGAAGATCATTTGGAAATGGCCAGGCGCTTCTTGTCTTAAAATCGATAAGCCTTTAAAGATGTCTTTGCCAAAACCATATTGTTCACTCAGCAGGGAAAGGGCAAGGTAGGTAGTAACCAGGCCGCCGATGATGAGGACAAAAACCTGTACCACATCGGTATAACCAATCACTTTCATCCCACCCAGGGTAACAATCATTGAAAAGATACTCAGCCCTACAATGGCGGCTTCAAAACTTACCGGGGATATGGAAGAGATGGCAAGGGCACCCAGGTAGATGATGGAAGTGAGGTTTACAAATACGTACACCAGTAACCAAAATACCGCCATGATGGTACTTACTTTATCGTTGTACCGCTTCGAC